>NZ_JASNGB010000140.1 GCF_030271215.1 Deinococcus rhizophilus
GCGGCCTCGGCGTCGGTGGCCGCGCGGCGCACGGTGCCCCCGGCCTCCCGGCAGGCGGCCTCCACCAGCGTCCGTTCCTCCTCCACCGTCTCCAGATCGTCGCCGTCGGTGTCCACCAGCAGCACGGCCCCGGCGTCACGCGGCAGCCCCAGGGCGAGGTAATCCTCCACGGCGCTTACGCAGGCCTGATCCATGAATTCCAGCTTGGCGGGCACGGCCCCGGCCGCAATCGCCCGGCTGACGGCCTCGGCGCACCCGCCCACCTCCGGGAAGCTCGCCAGCAGGGTCCGGGTGTACTTCGGCGGGGGCGTGAGGCGCAGGGTGGCCTCGGTGATCAGGCCCAGCGTGCCCTCCGAGCCGATCAGCAGCCCGGCGAGGTCGTAGGCGTCGCGGGTCAGTTCGTGGACCTCGCCCTCCGCGTCCACGAATTCCAGCGCCCGCACATAGTCGCCCGTCACCCCGTACTTGAAGCACAGCGGCCCGCCCGCGTTCTCGCCGAGGTTGCCGCCCACCGTGCTGGTGCGGAAGCTGGCCGGGTCGGGGGGGTAGATCAGACCGTGGGGCCGCGCCGCCTCGGTCACGCTGAGGGTCACCACGCCCGCCTGCGCCCGCGCCTCGCGCCGCCCTGGAAAGACTGCCAGCCGGGTCATGCGGGTAAAGGAGATCACCAGCCCGGTCTGCATGGGCACCGCCCCGCCGCTGAGGCCACTCGCCGCCCCGCGCCCCACGACCGGCACGCCCGCCGCCCGCGCCGCCCGCACCGCCGTCACCACGTCCGCCGTGGATTCGGGCAGCACGACCGCCAGCGGCGTCTCGCCGAACTGGATCGCGTCGTAGCGGTAGTTCCGGCGCTCGGAGAGGCTGGAGAGGACTTTCCGGGGGCCGAGGGTCCGGGTCAACTCGGCGGCGAGCGGATTGTCGGGCGTGCCGCCAGAGCGGGGTTTGGGGGCGCGGGAACCAGGGGTGAGGGCGGTCTTGCGGGGGGTCATGGGCGGCCTCTGCTGGAGAAACCCCTCCGACCCCTTCGGGGCCACCTCCCCTTAGAGCATTGGACAGAATGACGGCCCCCGGGGAACGGCGCCCCAGGGGCCTCCATTCTGCCCAATGGTCCTGTCCCATTCGCTCGCTCTGCTCGGCCCACGAATGCGGAAACCCACCGCCTTCTTATGGCAAATGCTCTAGAAGGGAGGCTTGAAACCTGGTTGTTTGGCTCCCTTTTGAGGGGAGCTGTCGGCGTAGCCGACTGAGGGGTCACCCGCAACAGGTTCACAGCTCCCCCCGGTAAGCCAGGTCCAGCACCTCGACCGTGTGCAGCACGGGCACCCGGCTCCCCTGCCGCCGGGTATGACTCCCAATCTGCGTGTGGCAGCCGATATTCCCGCTAGCGATCAGGTCGGGGGCAGTGGAGAGGATGTTCCGCGCCTTGCGGACGCCGAGTTCGTTCGCCAGCTCCGGCTGTTCGAGGTTGTACGTCCCCGCCGAGCCGCAGCACAGGTCGCCTTCGGGCACCTCCAGCACCGTCACGCCAGGAATGGCCCGCAGCAGCTCGCGGGGCGCGGCGCGGACGCCCTGCGCGTGGGCGAGGTGGCAGGCGTCGTGGTAGGCGACGGTGAGGGGGCGGGACGTGGGAAGGAAGGGTTCGAGGTCCCCGCCGTGCAGCAGCCCCGCCAGGAACTCGGAGAGGTCCTGCACCTTCGCCGCGAAAGCCTGTGCTTGGCCCTCGTCCGGGAGGCCGTGCAACACCACCGGGTATTCCTTGAGGCCCGCGCCGCAGCCTGCCGCGTTGGAGAGAATCGCGTCGTACTCGCCCGGGTCGAAGGCGGCGAGGTTCTGACGCACCAGCCGCAGGGCCTCGTCGCGGGCGCCCGTGTGCAGCGCGGCGGCTCCGCAGCAGCCCTGGCCTGCCGGGATGACGACCTCGATGCCGTTGCGGGCCAGGACCCGGAGTGTGGCGGCGTTGAAATTGGGCGTCAGCGCCTGCTGGGCGCACCCGGCGAGCAGGGCCACCCGGCCCCGGCGTCTGCCCTTCGCGGGCGTGACTTCCGGGCTGGGTTGCATCGCCGGAACGCGCTCCGGCAGCAGGTCCAGCGGGGCACGCAGCGCGGTGGGCAGCAGCGGAGAAAGCGGCTTGACGTACTGACCGACCCTCGCCGCCACGCTGAAGACCGCCGGGGCGGGGAGGATCTTCAGGATGCCCGCCCGCTTGGCCCGGTCCAGCGGCGAGCGCTCGCGCCCCGGCTCGCTCCAGCCGCGAAAACTGGTGATCAGTTCGCCGTAGGGCACCCCGCTGGGGCAGGCGGTCACGCACGCCTGACAGCCCAGGCAGCGGTCGAGGTGGGGGGCGGCGTCCGCGAGGGGCAGCGTGCCCTCCAGCACCTCCTTCATCAGCACGATGCGCCCGCGTGGGGAATCCATCTCGTCGCCGAGCAGCGCGTAGGTGGGGCAGGCGGGCAGGCAAAAGCCGCAGTGCACACAGGCGTCGACCGCGTGCGCCATCACCTCGCCCTGCGGCCCCAGGGCGGGGACCGGGATGTCGTGCTGCATGGCAGAAAGCTAGCAGCTTTCAGCGGTCCGTCATCAGTCCCAGACCACTGAAGGCTGACCCCTCCCCTACCCCCGCCGAAGCTGCGCCAGAATCCCCGCCGCGATCTCCTCCACGCTGGCGCTGGTGGTGTCGCGCACCGGGATGCCCACGCGGGAAAAGAGGCGCTCGGCCCGCCGGACCTCGTGCTCGCACTGTTCGAGGCTGGCGTAACGGCTCGCGGCCTTGCGCTGGGTGCGGATGGCGTGCAGGCGGCGGGGGTCGATGGTCAGGCCATAGAGCTTGGCGCGGTGCGGCTCCAGCGGGACAGGCAGCGCCTCGCGCTCGAAGTCGTCTTCCGCCAGGGGATAGTTGCTGGCGCGGACGCCGTGCTGAAGCGCCAGAAAGAGGCTGGTGGGGGTCTTGCCCGCCCGCGAGACGCCGACCAGGACCACGTCGGCCAGGCCGTACTGACGGTCACCCAGGCCGTCATCGGTGGCGAGGGCAAAGTCGAGGGCGTCCATCCGGGCGACGTAGCCTGCCTGGTCGTGCATGTCGTGAAAGCGGCCCACGCTGCGGGCGGCGGGCACGCCGAATTCCTCCTCCAGCGCACCCAGGCCGGGCCCGAGCAGGTCGAAGACGCGGGCCGGGGCCGACTCCAGTTCGCGCAGGGCCGCCGGATCGGTGATGGTCGTGAAGATCAGCGGCCGCTCGCCCTGTGCCGCCAGCGCCGCGACCTCCCGCGTGACCTCCCGTGCCATTTCCAGCGTGGCGACAAAGGACCGCTGCACGTACCGCAGCGGCTGGTCCGGAAAGTGCGCCAGCAGGGCGCGGGCGGTGTTCTCGGCGGTCAGACCGGTGTGGTCCGAGACGATCAGCACGGTGCGGGAGGGCCGGGTCATGCGGTCAGCGTGACATGCCGGGCGGGGGCCGTGTCTGCGGGGCCTGGGGCTGTGCAGGACTGGGTCTGTGCAGGGCTCTGCCCGCCCGGGCCGTGTCCGTGCGGGCCCGTCCCCCTGGCGAGGACGCCCCCGCTGTGCCCGCCGGGGTAAGCTGGGGAGGTTCCGCAGCACCAGTTTTCACACACCAACCCCCGCCGCTTCCACACCGGGGAGCCTCACCAGAACGGAGAACGCGCATGGACATGATTCGCTGGTTCCAGACACTAAGGATGACGGACGTGGAGGTCGTGGGCGGCAAGAATGCCTCCATCGGCGAGATGATCCAGGGCCTCGCGGGGGCGGGGGTGCGGGTGCCCGGCGGCTTCGCCACCACCGCCGACGCCTTCCGCGCTTTCCTGACCCAGAACGGGATCGAGGAGCGCATCAACGCCCGCCTCTCCGCGCTGGACACGAACGACGTGGTGGCCCTCGCGGACGCCGGGCGCGAGATTCGCGGCTGGGTAGAGGGGGGCGGGCTGCCCGCCGAGCTGGAGGCGGCCATCCGCGAGGGCTACGCGCAGCTTGCCCAGGAGTCGGGCGGGCTGGACCCCGACGTGGCCGTGCGCTCCAGCGCGACCGCCGAGGACCTCCCCGAAGCCTCCTTTGCCGGGCAGCAGGAGACCTTCCTGAACGTGCGCGGCATCGATTCGGTGCTGCACCATGTCCGGCTCGTCTTCGCTTCCCTCTACAACGACCGGGCGATCTCCTACCGGGTTCACCACAACTTCGAACACGCGGACGTCGCGCTCTCGGCGGGGGTTCAGCGGATGGTCCGCACCGACCTCGGCGTCAGCGGGGTAGCCTTTACCCTGGACACCGAGAGCGGCTACCGGGACGCGGTGCTGGTGACGGCGGCGTATGGACTGGGGGAACTCGTCGTGCAGGGGGCGGTAAACCCCGACGAGTACTTCGTGTACAAGCCCGCGCTGAAGGCGGGCAAGCGGGCGGTGCTGCGCCGCACCCTGGGCAGCAAGGCCCGCCGGATGGTCTATGCGGAAGGCGGCGGGGTGGAGTCGGTGGACGTGCCGGAAGCGGAGCAGCGGCGCTTCTGCCTGTCCGACGAGGACCTGACCGAACTGGCCCGGCAGTGCGTGACCATCGAGGAGCACTACGGGCGCCCGATGGACATCGAGTGGGGCAGGGACGGACGGGACGGCCAGATTTACATCCTCCAGGCGAGGCCCGAGACGGTGCAGAGCCGCAGCGGGCGCACGCTGGAACGCTTCGAGCTTCAGGGCCAGGGCGACGTGCTCGTCGAGGGCCGCGCCGTCGGCAACCGCATCGGCTCCGGCGTGGTGCGGGTGGTGCGGGACGTCTCGCAGATGGCGCAGGTGCAAGACGGCGACGTGCTCGTGGCCGACATGACCGACCCCGACTGGGAACCGGTGATGAAACGGGCCTCGGCCATCGTCACCAACCGGGGCGGGCGCACCTGCCACGCGGCGATCATCGCGCGGGAGCTGGGGATTCCGGCCGTGGTGGGGACCGGGAACGCCACCCGCGAGCTGGAAAGCGGGGCGCGGGTTACCGTCTCCTGCGCCGAGGGCGACACCGGCTACGTGTACGCGGGCGAACTGCCCTTCCGGGTCAACCGCGTCGAGCTCGACGCCATGCCCCCCGTCGCCATGAAGATCATGATGAACGTGGCCTCGCCCGACCGCGCCTTTTCCTTCGCGGCGCTCCCCAACGAGGGCGTCGGCCTGGCCCGCGTCGAGTTCGTGATCTCCAACGTGATCGGGATTCATCCCCGCGCGCTGCTGGATTACCCGAACGTGCCGGATGACGTGCGGGCGCAGATCGAGGAGAAGACCGCCGGGTACGCCACCCCGCGCGACTTCTTCCGCGAGAAATTGAGTGAGGGCGTGGCGACCATCGCGGCGGCTTTCGCGCCCAAACCGGTGATCGTGCGCCTCTCGGATTTCAAGAGCAACGAGTACGCCCACCTGATCGGCGGCCCCGCCTACGAGCCACACGAGGAAAACCCGATGATCGGCTTCCGGGGGGCTTCCCGTTACCGCTCGCCCGACTTCGCCGCCGCCTTCGCGCTGGAGTGCGAGGCGATCCGCGAGGTCCGCGACGGCATGGGCCTAAAAAACGTGCAGGTCATGATTCCCTTCGTCCGCACGGTGGGCGAGGCGCAAACCGTGATCGAGGTGCTCGCCCGCAACGGGCTGAGGCGCGGCGAGAACGATCTGAAGATCATCATGATGTGCGAGATTCCCTCGAACGCGATCCTGGCCGACCAGTTCCTGGAGCACTTCGACGGGTTCTCCATCGGGTCCAACGACCTGACGCAGCTCACGCTGGCGCTCGACCGCGACTCCGGGCTGGTGGCTGACCTCTTCGACGAGCAGAACGAGGCCGTGCTGATCCTGATGGCTCAGGCCATCGCGGCGGCCAAGCGCGCCGGGAAGTACATCGGCATCTGCGGGCAGGGCCCCAGCGATCACCCGGCGCTGGCCCAGTGGCTGATGGACCAGGGCATCGACTCGGTGAGCCTGAACCCGGATTCGGTGCTCTCGACGTGGCTGGCGCTGGCGGGCGAGCCGGAGGCGGCGCGGGCCTGAGCGCGTCCGTCTGAATCGGAATCTTCGAAGCCCCGCCAGAGAGGACGGGGCTTCGGGCTATGCCAGAAGTGGGGGCAGCTCCGCGAGGCGGCGCACGGCCCGGACGGCGGTGCAGAGTTGCCTCCCCGGTTTACTTCAGCGTGGCGGGATCGATGATCTGCACCTTGGCGACCTGGGGCTGAAGCACGTTGTCGAACCTCATCACCAACAGGCGCGACCGCTCGCGCTCGCCCGTGGCCGTGAACCCGATGGCGCCCGTGACGGTCGAGCAGGCGGCCTTGTCGCTGGTGAAGCAGGCGGGCAGGTTGACCTTGCGGACCGCCGCGCTGACCTGGGCGCGGGTAGCCACCCCCTTGCCGCCCGCCGCCCGGATGGCCGAGAGCAGCGTGTTGGTGGCGTCGTAGGCGTACACGGACAGCCCCTCGGGCCGGGCCTTGTAGGCGGCCTGATACCGCCCACTGAAGGTCAGGCTGTTGGAAAAAGCCTTGACCGGCCCGAACACGGTGGTGTAGACCACGCCCGCCCCGGCGATCCCCGCCTGCTTGAGAAAGGCGCTGGAATCCAGGCCGTCCCCGCCCATGAAGGTCGTGGTGATGCCCCCGGCCCGCAGCGCCTTGACCAGATCGGCCCCGACGTCGTAGGTGCCGCCGAAGTACACCACGTCCGCGCCGCTGGCCTTGACCTTCCTGACCGCGTCCGCGATCTGGGCGGGGGTCGAGACGCCGATGTAGCTGGGCACGGCGACCTTGCGCTTTTTCAGCGTGCCCATCAGGACCTTGCTCAGGCCGTTGCCGTAGGCCGTGCTGTCGGAGACGACAAAGACCGATTTGGCCTTCAGCTCGTCGGCGATGTAATTGGCCGCCGCCACGCCCTGTGCGCCGTCCGGGGACACGACGCGGCTGAAATGCGTCCAGCCGTGAGTGGTGAGCAGATCGTTGGTGCTGCCGGGCGAGATCAGAGCGAGCCTGGCAGATGCGAAGCTCTGCGCCAGCACGTTGGACACGCTGGAGTTAAAAGCTCCCACGACCCCCAGAATGCTGGAGTCGGCCAGCAGTGTTTTGGCGAGCGACTTTGCCACCGTGGCCGAGGCCTGATCGTCGAAGGGCACCAGCACCAGCTCATGCCCCAGCGCCCGGAAGGCCGCCGCCTGCTCCGCGACCGCCAGCTCGGCCCCGCGCCGCATCTCGGTGCCGAAGCCGCTCACGTCGCCGCTCATCGGGCCGACCACGGCGACCTTGAGGGTGGCCGCCTGGGCTGCCCCGGCCACCAGCCCGGCCAGCAGCAGCGCGGAGACGGCGAGGCCCTTCCCTTTTCCCTTCCCTTTCACCCTTTGCATAATTCACGGTAGTCATGCGGGATAACAACGCTCTTACAGGCTGGGAGCCGGGCCGGGAAGCGCCCTGACCTCCCCTACTCCCCGAACAGTGTCGGCGGCGGCTCGGTGGGTGGCCCCAACCCGGCGGCGGTGATGCCCACCAGCCGCACGCCCCGGGTCCCCATCAGCTCGGCGGTCACGAGACGGGCGGCGGTGCGGGCCAGGGTCGCCGCGTCGCGCACCGGATGGGGCAGCGTCACCCGGCGGGTCACCACCGAGCGGTCGTCCAGCCGCAGCTTCA
>NZ_JASNGB010000141.1 GCF_030271215.1 Deinococcus rhizophilus
GCCCTTTTTGGCGTCCTGGAGGAGCTTGATGATCTGGTCTTCGGAAAACTGACGGGTTTTCATAGAGGTGGCCTCGCTTTCCAGCCTAGGGCTGGGGGCGAGCCTGCGTCTCTAGTCCTGACCGTCCAGTTTTCGGGGAGCACTCCAGAGCCAACAGGCAGATGCCGAGTGCGCTCGGCTTGGTCTCCACTGGAACAGCAGACGCTCGCCGTCAGGCGTGCGCGAGTCGGGTCTCCCGCCAGTAGGTCAGGAAGGTGTCGATCTGCTGGAGAAACGCGTCGAAGCCAGGCGCTTTTACCAGATACGAACTCGCATGCAGCGTGTATGCCGTGTTGACATCCCCCCGCGCCCCGGACGTCGACAGCATCACCACTGGAATCAGGGCGAGGCGGGGGTTCCGTTTCAGTTCTTGCAGAACCTCGAAGCCGTTCATCTCCGGCATGTTGACGTCCAGCAGGATCACGTCCGGGTGGTCCGGCGTGGAGTGGAGCCACTCCAAGGCCGGTCGACCACCGGAGAAGATCTGGAGCGTGCACTCCGGGCAGAGCTGCTCAAACGCCTCCTGCGCCAGCAGCTGGTCCGCCACGTTGTCGTCAATCAGCAGGAAGTGCTGGGGAGGCGT
Source organism: Deinococcus rhizophilus (assembly GCF_030271215.1). Taxonomy (GTDB): domain Bacteria; phylum Deinococcota; class Deinococci; order Deinococcales; family Deinococcaceae; genus Deinococcus; species Deinococcus rhizophilus. The sequence goes on from NZ_JASNGB010000141.1 coordinate 623, forward strand.
CATGGCCCCCAGGATAAAGGTGGCGTGAAGATGACAGGCCTTCACCGTCCAGCCAGCATGGCCTCCGCTGCTCGGCGGGAAGCGCGTGACAGCCCTCCTACCAAGGCAGATGTGGGGAGGTCTTCGACTCGGAAAGCCGACCCTAGATCAGCCGGTCCAACGCTTCCCGCGCCATCTCAAAGCCCTGTGCTGCTGTCTGGAATATCGTGCTGTCCCGGTGAACCGGCGCACCACGGTCCAATCTCAGCCCCTGATTGCGGCCAACAGGGCCAAGCCCATCACCATGAACAGCACCGGAAGGTCGCTGCGACACTCCTGGCAGCTCACCGCAGACCATCTGGAGGGAGAAAGAAGTTCAGGCCGCGGCCTGAGCCCACAGTGGCGTACACAGCCCCGTCTTCTGACGTCTGAGGCTGATTGCGCCGCCAGACCTCAACATAACCGACCCGGCAGGCCGCCGGCTTGTCCGGCAGTGGGCACACGACCCGGCGTGCCTGGCCATCCAACGAGGACATCGTGCCCGAGCGCAGCGCACGGCCCCTCAGCAGGTTGGCCCGCGCAACGGCGTCCAGCTCTTTCTGGGTAGGCATCCCTCCCTTCCAGCTCCTCAGCGCGGCGGTGATCTCTCGGTCCCCCGCGTTGGGATGCAGGAAGACGACCGGCTCCTGGACGTCCTTCATCACACGGTGGGCTGCTTTGCAGTAGACGTCCTCACGGCCACGCGCACAGACCCTGATCCAGTCCCGGGCCGAGGCAGGATTGTGGAAGTCCAGACCACCTTGCCAGATGAACATCCAGTACAGGATCCCCCAGCCCAGCGCCAACCCGATCGGAAGGAGCAGGCAACCCACGCGGAGAGGCGTCATGCGGTGAGGGTAAGGCAGTCGCGGGCGGGGGATCGAAGGCCCCGTGATTATGCGACCCAGCGACAGAGGTCCTGGCGTCAGTAGGGTGACGAGGTCAGGCTCGGTCTGAGCGAGCCGGAACATGCTCCCTCCTCCCATCCCGCCATTCCGCGCTCAGCATCTCACTCGCCGTACGGTTCCGAACTTACGGTCGCCGCCACCAGCTCACCTCGTTGCCGTCGCGCACCAGCATCTCCTTGCCTTCCGGCGTGAAAGCGGCGGTAGGGACTGGCACCGGCTGACCACACCCGAAAAAACGCGTCAGCCCCGAGGTGAGCCCTGCCGGCAGCTTCACCTCCCGCCGCGACTCCAAGTCCGCCAGCCGCAGGCCGTAGAAGGCACCGCCGCATCCGTCTCCCGCGCCCTCGCCCAGCAGGACGAACCGGCGGTCCGGTGCGTAGCTCAGCAGGCGCAGGCCTCGGTACGCCTCCTTCGGGTTGCCCGTCCGCAGGGTCAGGCCGGGGTCCGCCTGCCCGGTGCGTGGATCCAGGCGGTAGAGGTACAGGTCGGCCTGCTCACTCTGACCCTGGACCGGTCGGGCCACCCCCCGCACCACCGCCCGGCCGTCAGGACTGGGCAGGAAGGAGGGGCGGGCGCCGCTGCGCCACGCCTCCTGCCACAGCGTCTTGCCGCTCAGCCCCGTTGCCCCCAGCCGGGACTGGAAGACGCCGCTGGGCAACCGCCGGGTCTCTGCCCGCAGCCACACCTTCCCCACCGGGCGAGTATTCGCCTCCTGACTGAGGAGCCGTCCCGTCGCCGCGTCCCAGGTGCGGCTCTGCCCGCCGCTGACGCCCCCATCCTCCAACCGAACGAACAGCGTCTTGGCGCCGGGAAAAGCCAGTTCGGTCCAGTACAGGTTGCCTGGCAGCGCGAGGGTGTGCAGGCTGCGCCCCGCGCGGTCGAGCACGGCGATACTTCCGGGGCGGGCGGCGGCCAGGAAGGTCCCGTCTGGACTCACGGCCAACTCGGCCACGCCTTCGAGTCCCGGTCCGCCCAGGCGCCGCCCCTGGCTCCCTGGACGCACCGCCCGCAACTCGCCCTGTCCGTTGCCGGTGTCCAGCGCCACCAGTGCACTTCCTCCAGGTAGCGGAACCGACGCGGTGACCGCCGCCCCCAGGGCACGCACGAAGGCGCCGTCCGACACGCGGCGGACCTCGGGCACGCTGCCTGCGCGCACCGTCAGGAACCGCGTGCCGTCCGGTGAGGGCACGGCATCCCGCAGTTCACCCGCCCCCACCGTCCAGCGGGGGCCCTGACCGCTCAGGCTCCACAGGCTGACCTGATGTCCGCTGGGGCTGGAGGTGAGAGAGGGGGTCCGGGGCGTCGCGGTCAGCAGCCGCCCCTCGTCCACCCAGCGCACCTGGGGCTCGCCGTCGCGCCTGACCCCAAAGCTGCCCAGCACCTGCCTCGACAGCACCTTGCCGTCCCGTGTGGCCACGTCGAGGTACAGCGGTGCGGCCGGGTCGTATTCGCGCTGCTCCACGGTGCGTAAGACCGCCACCCGCGTGCCGTCGGGCGAGGGCTCCACGTCCAGCACCCGTCCAGCGGGCAGGAGGAGGTCGCTGACCGGTCCCCCACGGCCCTCCAGACGCACGGTCGCCCGTCCCGACTGAGCGGGGAGCACGGTCGCGCGGGAACCACTGGCGCAACCCACCACGCGCGTTGCCGAAGCAGCGCAGAGGTCTCCCAGCACGGCCCGGCCATCCGCTCGCAGGGTATAGGCGGTCTGATACGTCGTTCCCCGCTTGTAGCCCTGGACCCGAATGAATGGCCCGGTCAGCGCACCGCCGTCTGCGCGGTAGCCCTCCAGGCGCAACCTCGGCCCGAAGTCGGCCTTCGCGTCTGGCAAGCTGGCGGGGGGCGTGAGGACCCGGCGGGAGAGGGGCCGTCCGGTCTGCGCGTTCCAGCGGTAGAGGACCCGCGCCCCGTCCAGGGTGTAGGCGGTGCCGTCCGGTCCCCAGGCCAGCCCCCCGGCGAAGCCTGCCGGGGAATTCAGGGTGTCGAAGGTGCCCGCCGCGTGGCCTGGGATGAGGGCCGTGCCGAGGGCCGTTCCTTGGAGGGCAGAGNGGCGAAGCCTGCCGGGGAATTCAGGGTGTCGAAGGTGCCCGCCGCGTGGCCTGGGATGAGGGCCGTGCCGAGGGCCGTTCCTTGGAGGGCAGAGGCCGTGCCGGTCAGGGACGCGCAGGCGAGGGTGACGGCCAGCAACCAGCGGCGGGGCATGAGCTTCATGGGCCTCCACCCTATGGAGCGCGGGCTGACGGGGCGTGAGAGAACAGGACTGGACTGGAGCGCCATGGGTCACCGTGGTCCGCGCCTCGCCAAGGGTTCCTTGAACTTCGCGGCGCCCCTGCACATCCTCACCCCTGCATCAGCCCCCCCGCCTATGCTGCCCGCATGCGACGCGCCGCTCTGCTGCTGGCCCTGCTGATGGCCTCTCCGGTGTCGGCCCAGTCACGGCCCGGGCAGACCGCACTCCTGCCCTACGTCACGTTGCAGGCTCCCGGGTACGCCGTGCGCGCCGAAGTCCGCCCTACCCTCATCTATCCGGAAAGCGTGCCGAACGCCGGGCCGTACTGGTACCTCTCGCCCGCGCAGGTACGGGTGGTTCTCGACCCGCCCGGTCCACGCTGGGCGTCGGCGTACCCGGCGGACATGCCGCCTTATTTCGTCACCGTGACCCCGGTGCAGAATTGGTTGACCCTCGCCCGGGGAGAAGGCACCAAAAAGCTCATCGCCGAGCAGGTTGACCGGTTGCGGAGTCTGGGAAAGGCCAAGGTCGACCTCCGAGTCATGCGGGACCGCTGGCCGGGCTTGCCCTACCTGCCCCTGATCAACGCGGCGCAGGCGGTCACCGGGGCTGCCCGGCAGATGAAGACGACGCACCTTCAGGGTGTGCGCTACCTGGCCATCTACGCGCAGGAGACGTCGGTGGAGTATCCCCGCCGGGCGGTGTTCTATACCTTCCAGGGCCTGACCCAGGACGGCCAGCATGTCGTGTCGGTGAGGTTGCCCTATGCGCCGACCAGCTTCCCGGTGGAGGTCAGCAGCCGCCCATTGGACCCGCGGGCGTGGCTCCGGTACCGGGACCAGGCGCGTGCTCGCCTGAACGCGGAGCATCACCAGCTGGGGGCCCTCGACCAGCTGGTGCAGAGCATCCGAATCCGCTGAACCTGCCCCGCGGAGATGGGCGTCCGGGTGCTTACCGGTCCGGTGAGGGGGCGATCTCCCCAGGGAGGTACACCATCAGGAGGTCGTCGCGCTAGGAGAGCAGGGTGATCAGCCCACTGGGACGCAGCTCGGCGCGGATGATCTGGCCCACCAGCCGGGTTTCCAGGACCCGGCCCCCAGCCCTCTCCACCGCCTGGGTGAGCTGCACGTAGCGCGGGGCCCGCAGCTGGGTCACCGCCGCCGCCCAGGCGTCATAGTTCGCCTGCCGCCACGCGTCACTGCGGAAGACAGCTTCACTGCCGGGCCTCGGCGTGATGCGGGGGTCGGCGAAGACGTCGAGGAACGCTTCCCGCTCCCCGAAGCACTGCGCGAGTTCCACCTGGAAGGGGACGTCCGCGAGCTGACCGGCCTGATAGGCGGTCAGACGACTGGCCACCTGCTCGCTGATCTTGCGGATCTGGAAAGGCGTGCCCTGGAGACAGGCCGCGGGACGGTCAATCACGGCTGATCCTGGAGGACCCGGCTGAACGGAGGGAAGGCCAAGGCCGCCGCAACTGGGAAGCAGCAGGCACAGCGCGAATAAGAGGGTGTAGTGCATCGGATTCACCTCGCGGGAGAGACGTTGGAACTCGACCGTACTTCATTGACGCTTCCGGGTGTTGAAGACCTGTGGACGGAGGCGCTCACTTCACTTCGAGCCAGGCAGGCGGGGCGCTCAGCCACTCGATCCGGCCGTCTTTGCGCGTCAACCGCAGCCCGGCCCGCACCTGATACCGCCCGGCGGGAGCGAGTTGCCCATCGGTCAGGCGGCCATTCCAGGAACTGAACAGGTTCAGGTGCAGGGTGTCGCCGCGCGGGCAGGCGGCCTGATCGCCTTCCTCCCTGGGGAAAAAGCGGGTCTGACGGCGCCCGTGGACCGCTTCACCGGCCGGGTTCAGCACCACGACAATGAACTCGCAGCTCTTTGCCAGCGAAAGGAGCCGGGTCGCCGCCGGGACGTTCAGCCTGACGTCGAAGGTGCTCTGTCGATCCTCACGCACGCTGAGGTCCGACACCGTCAAGGTGGCCTGCGCCGCCCGTCCCACCGGCGGTATCTGGGGCTGCGGCAGCCGGGTGAACCGGACACGGGCGAGCGAAATACCCTTCTCGCGGGCCTCGCGCTCGGTGGCCCGCTGCGCCCGCAGGTCCGGCACCGCGAGTTCGAGAAGTTGCATCCCGTTCCGAGTCACGAAGCGGGGCGTGCGCTCCGGGGCTCCAAGGGAATTTCCGAACCAGAAGGCTTTCAAGGCTTGTTCGACGCCGCCGTCTGGGGCCGCTGGGAGGATGGTGAAGCCCACGTCTGCCGGGCGCAGCACCCGGTCGCCCTGTCCGAAGGCGGCTTGCAGGGTGTACTTGCCGGGCGGCAACGCCTTGCCGAACGGGTCACGCAGGTCCCAGTACTCGCCGGGGCTGGCCGGGTCCGGGCGGGTGAGATTGACCGATGCGCCCGGTTGGAGCCGCTTGATGACCCGCACATCCGCGCAACTGACGTTGCCCGGAGCCGGGCGAACGACCTTTCCCGCCGCGTCCTTGATCTGCCATTTCAGTGAGGCGCACAGCCCCGCATCGAAGTCCAGCGGTGCCCCGCCCGTGAAGGTGAACCAGAAGTTGATCGGCAGGATGTCACCCTGCGCGACCTGGTTGGGAACCTGAAGGGCCGTGCGGTGGGGCACGCTCCAGGTGGTGTGGGCAGGAAGGGCCTCCGGCCTGGGCACCGAGAACACCACGATGTCCAGGGGAATGCCCTGCGCTTTCAGGTGGGCCTGGGCGGGTTGGAGATACTCAGAAAGAGCGAGAGCAACGATGACCCGGTTGTGCTGGTGGCTCACTCCAATGGAGGTCCAGCCGCGAATCCCACTCGCCGCGTCCTTGGCCTGCGCGAGTTGCAGGGCGCTGTACTGCACGACCTCGAAGCGGGGACGCTCGGTGTCGAGGCCCTGCGCCTTCAGATCGGCTCCGCGGTGTTCGAGCAGCACCTTCAGAACGGCCGCACGCGAGGCCGGGCGGTCGTCGGTGACCTGAATGACGAGTTGCGGCCCCTCGACATAGAGGCCAGCGAAGGTCGGGGCCTTCAGGCCGACCTGGACGTCAGTGGTCTCGGTGGTGGACAGCGTGCTGGAGGTGGCCGAGCTCCGCTGAACGGCCGCTGGGAAGGCCTGGGCCAGGGCGGCCGGACCCAGGCAAAGCATCAAGGTCAGAGCGAGGGCGCGCATTGGCATGCCCACACGGTAGACGCTGAGGCTGACGGCGGTCTGGCACACTTCGATGTCCATAGGAGCGCCACATTCCAGTGACGTCCCTCCCGGAACGTCCTGTGGTCCGCTCGGAGCCCAGGCTCCCCTCATCAAATAGGATCTAGGTCAAGGACCAGGCCAATGGAGCATCAGGGCGGAGCGCAGGCCCGGACGCCGTCTCAGGGACACCTTGGTCTCGGCCCTCAAGGGGAAGGAAGAAGCAAGGGCATGGAACATCTCAGACCACTGTCAGCCGCAGGCGGTACAAGGTTCTATGCCCCGGCCTTCCCTCCTGCGGTACGCCCTGTTGGGCACTCTGGCGCTGATCACCCTCCCCCAAGCCCAGGCGACGAACTGCGCCTTCGCTCCCTTTGGGCACGTCGTCAAGACAGCGGATCTGGTGGCGCAGGTGGAGGTCCGCAGGCACTCGCCAGGCCAGGGCCGCGAGCCGCAGGTGATGGAAGTCCGGGTGCTAAAGACGTACGCAGGTCAATCCTCCAGCCGTACCCTCCGCATCCTGGGGGCGGGCGGACTAGACACCTACCCGGCCATCCGCAAGTTTCCTGTCGGGACACGCTGGGTCATGGCCCTCGACAAACGGAACTTCCAGGGACAACTGCTGACTAGTACAACGTTCATTTAGAGCCT
>NZ_JASNGB010000142.1 GCF_030271215.1 Deinococcus rhizophilus
CCTGCCCCGGCCCGCCGTGGTGAACGTCTGGGCGACCTGGTGCGGTCCCTGCCGCGCGGAGCTGCCGGTCCTGGCCCGGGCGCTGGCCGCCGGTGAACCCGTCGTGCTGATCAATGCCGGGGAGGACCCGGCGCAGGTACGCGCTTTCCTGGACGGCCTCGGCGTTCAGGCCCCCACGTTCGTGGATGGGGGAGAGCTGCGGCAGGCCCTGCAGGTCAGCGGGTATCCCAGCACCTTCGTTCTGGACCGCACAGGTCAGGTCGCTGCCCGCCACCTGGGGCCGGTCGACGCTCCCCAGCTTCAGGCCCTGCTGCGCCAAGCGCAGGCGCAGACCGGCTCGTCCCCGCCTGCCCCCTGAACCCCCTCGCCNTCTGGACCGCACAGGTCAGGTCGCTGCCCGCCACCTGGGGCCGGTCGACGCTCCCCAGCTTCAGGCCCTGCTGCGCCAAGCGCAGGCGCAGACCGGCTCGTCCCCGCCTGCCCCCTGAACCCCCTCGCCGGGGGCAGAAAAGTGGCCACCCGCCCGCACCGCTCCGACGGGCACGCCCCCGGAACCCCAGCGTCAGGCCGGGCGACCCACGGCAGGATGTGCAGACTTCGCGCCCCCCCAGACGGCGGCCTCGTGGGCCGGAGGGCGGCGCGTGATGGACCAGGCAGGCCAACCAGATCGGCGGTGGCGCTCAAGGCTGTGCCAGCAGACGCCCGCCGCACGGGCAGGGTCACAGCCAGCCCTTCTCCCGCGCCCGCCGCGCCGCCTCGGCCCGGTTGGCGGCTCCCAGCTTGCCGATGGCCTCCGAGAGGTAGTTGCGGACCGTGCCCTCCGAGAGGCCCAGCGCCCCGGCGATGGCGGCGGTGCCCTGGCCCGTCTCGGCGGCCCGCAGCACCTGACGCTCGCGGTCGGTCAGGGGATCGGGTTCGCCCCAGGCTCCAGTGGCGAGGACCGGGTCGATGGCCCGCCCCCCGGCATGAACCCGGCGAATGGCGTCCGCGAGTTCGGCGGCTGGGGCGTCCTTGAGCAGGTAGCCCGCCGCGCCCACCGCCAGCGCCCGGCGCAGGTACCCGGCCCGGCCGAAGGTGGTCACGATGACCACCCGCACGCCCGGAAACTCGGTCCGCACCTGCGCGGCCAGGTCCAGCCCACTCAGGCGCGGCATCTCGATGTCGGTGACGAGCACGTCCGGGCGGTGCTGCCGGACCTCTGCCAGCGCGGCCTCTCCGTCGCCTGCCGTGCCCACCACCCCCAGGTCGCCCTCCAGCGAGAGCAGCGCCGAGAGTGCTCCCAGCACCAGCGCCTGATCCTCGGCCAGCACAACGCGGATCACAGGGCCGCCTCCCGGCCGGGCGCGGGATGGGGACTGTCCACCGCCGGAAAGTGGGCCACCAGGCGGGTGCCCTGCCGCCCGTCGCGCTCCAGGGTGCCCCCGGCCGCCCGCAGGCGCTCGCGCATGGAATTCAGGCCGGTGCCCTCGGGGGCCTGACCGCCGAGGCCGTCGTCCTGAATGGTCAGGGTGTGGCCGCCCGGCCCGGAGGTCAGGCTGACCTGCACCGCACTCGCGCGGGCGTGGCGCACCACGTTGGTCACGGCCTCGCGCAGCAGCATGGCGGCGCTGGCCTCGGTCTCGGGGGGCAGGCTGGAGAGGGGGGCCGTGACGGTCAGGCGCACGCCCGCCGCGTCCAGCGCGACCTTGGCGCGGGCGAGTTCGGCCCCCAGCCCGCTGCCCCGGTAGCCCCGGACGGCGGCGCGAACCTCGGAGAGCGCCTCGCGGCTGATGCGCTCGACCTCCCGAATTTCCCCGGCGGCGCGGGCGGGATCACGCTCGGCCAGTCGGCTCGCCAGCTCGCTCTTGAGCACGATCACCGACAGGGTATGCCCCAGCAGGTCGTGCAGGTCGCGGGCGATGCGTTCGCGCTCGGCGTCGGCGGCGAGCCGCTCCTTTTCGGCCTGGGCCAGCCGCAGTTGCCGCCCGGCCTCGCGGGCCCGCCAGCCCAGGTGCATCCCGTAGGTGGAAAACAGCATGTAGACCGAGGCCAGCGCCCAGCCCGTGGGGACCGCCCAGGCCCACGGCTCCCCGCTCCAGCGCGGGAGATACCAGAACATCAGGCCCAGCAGCAGCAGCGCGGAGAGGCCCGAGAACCCCAGCGCCCGCGCCCGGTGGGGCTGGTTCCCCACCAGAAAGCTGCCGTAGATCAGGAAGCTGGTCGCCGCCGCCCCCAGCAGCGGGAACACCGCCGCAAAGGCCAGCAGCCCCCCCGCGTACCCGGCCAGCGCCCAGGCCGCGTCGTCCCCGCCCCGCCGCCACTGCGAGGCCACGTACAGGGCGACAAAGGCCAGCAGCACGCCCCAGAACCACACCCCCTCGGCCAGCGTGCGCGGCTGAAGGACGAAGCCCGCGACCGGGTAGGCCAGGAACAGCAGCCACCCCAGGGACATCCAGTCGCGGGCGGGGCGGCGGGCGGCAGGCATGGTCACAGTCTAGGCCCCCCTCTTCCTGCTCAAACGGTTGAACAGGTTGAAGAACTGCTGGGCCGGAAGTCGGATCATTCGCGGGCCTCGTCGCGGCGCAGCGCCCAGGCGGCGACCATGCCGAACAGCAGCGTGTAGCCCAGCAGCACCAGCCAGCTCAGGGCCTCGTGCTCCGAGCCCAGCAGCGGCGAGCGGCCCACCACCCCGAGGTGATAGGTGGGCAGCAGCGGGGCCACCCGGGCCAGGCCAGCGGGCAGCATCTCCAGCGGCAGCGCCAGCCCGGAGGCGAACACCAGCAGCAGGCTGGCGACGTTGGCGACGACCACGGCGGCGGCGGGGCGGATCAGGAAGCCCAGCATCAGCCCCAGCGCGACCAGCGAGGCCATGCCCAGCAGCAGCTTCAGGGCGGCCAGCAGCCCCGCCGTGCCCAGCCACACGCCCCCGACCACACCCGCGAAGGTGAACAGCAGGGTCAGCGAGAGGGCGCCGTAGATCCAGGCCGCGAGCACCTTGGCGGCGACGTACACGGGCAGCGGCACCGGCGAGGTCCGCATCAGCCGCAGCCAGCCCCCGGTGCGCTCGGCGGCGACATTCGCCCCGAACGAGAACAGCGAGAGCGACACCAGCGAGAAGGCAGCCAGATTGAGCAGCGTGACCTGGCTGGCCGCCAGGGGCAGGCCCTCCCGTGGCAGGCCGAACAGTGCGTAGAACAGCACCGGAAAGCCCACCGTCCCCACCAGGAACATCGGCTCGCGGCTGAGGCGGCGGCTCTCGGCCAGGGTGAGCTGGCGCAGCGCAGGCCCCAGCGGCGCGGACGGGCGGAGGGTGGACGGGGCGGGAATGGGCGGGGTGGTCATGTCAGGCTCCTTGGGAAAGGGGGGAGGCGGGCGAGGGCGACGGGGAAGCGGTCTGGGATGAATGGCCCGTAGCCGTCAGCGTCAGGAAGGCGTCCTCCAGGGTGGCCCGCCGCACCTCCAGGTCACGGAAGGGCACGTCCCGGCCCACCAGTTCGGCCAGCAGGCGCTCGGGCGTGTCCGTGTGGAGTTCGGTGTGGCCGCCTTCCCCGACCTGGGCCGACCGCACCCCGGGCAATGCCCGCACCTCGGCCAGCGTCAGGCCCGCGCGGAAGCTCACCCGCGCTCCGCCCACCTGCGCCCGCAGCGCCTCCGGCGTGCCGCCCGCCAGCAGCTGCCCCCCGTGCAGCACGAGGACCCGGTCCGCCGCCCGCTCGGCTTCTTCCAGATAGTGGGTGGTGAGCAGGACGCTGCGCCCCTGGCCCCTCAGCTCCCCCAGGGCCTCCCAGAAAGCCTGGCGGCTGGCGGCGTCCATCCCGGTGGTGGGCTCGTCGATCAGGAGGAGTTCGGGGTTGCCGATCAGGGCGAGCGCAAAGGCCAGCCGCCGCCGCTCGCCGCCCGAGAGCCGCCCGGCCCGCCGGTTCGCCCGGTCTTCCAGCCCGGCCAGCGCCAGCGCCTGCCCCACCCCGAGGGGCGCGGCGTGGAAGCTGGCAAAGAGCGTGACGGCCTCGCGCACGGTCAGGGCACCCGGCAGGGCGCTCTCCTGCGGCATCGCGCCGATCCGCGCCCGCACCGCGCTGTGCCGGGGATCTTCGCCCAGCACCCGCACCGTGCCGGAGGTGGGCCGGGAGAGCCCCAGCATCAGCGAGATGGCGGTGGTCTTACCCGCCCCGTTCGGTCCCAACAGCGCGGTGAGTTCGCCCGCGCGGACCTGTAGGCTCAGGTCCCGCAGCGCCGTGACCGGCCCGTAGGTCCGGCTGACCCCCTGCATTTCGACGACATTCATGCCCCCAGGGTGAGGCCCGGCCCGCCCGCGCCGTAGTGCCCGCTGTCAGGCCCAGGAGGTGACAGTCGTCACCCGGTGGGGGGATGCAGGCGTCCGGCCGGGGAGCCTGGAGGAGTGATGAAGGTGTGATAGAGCTTTCGTTACGCTTCGGCCCTCATGGGCAGGACATGAAGCGTTTGGGCAGGGAGGCAACGCGACCGGGAGGGTCCGGGGCCGAGCGATGGCAGCCCCGCATGGACGCGAACGCTGCCCTGATGACGCTGGGGGGAATGGGGCTGGTCTTCGGCGGGCTCTGGATGCTGGTGCTGCGGTCTGGGCCGCAGAGCAGCGGGGGCGAACCCCTGGTGGGCACCCTGTGGCTGAGTCTGACGGTTCCCGTGGTCGCCGTGACCGTCTGGCTGGTCAGCACGGTGCGCAGCCTGGCCCTGCTGCAGATCATGACGCTGGCGGTCACGACCGGAGCACTGGCCGACTGGCTGTGGTTCGAGGCCCTGTCCAGCTTCTATGGCGAGACGCCCTCCAACGACGCCGTCGAACTGGGCCTGGGTGGATTGCTGGTTCTGGGGTTGCTGGGCACCGCCTTTCTGGCGGACCGCGAGGCCAGGCTCCAGCGGTGGCGGGAGCACCACGTGGGAGAGGTCGACCCCCTGACCGGGTTGCTCAATCGCCGGGGCATCACCGCGCACTACCAGGGCCTGCCCCCCGGAACCCCGGTCACGGTGGTGATGGCCGACCTCAACGACCTCAAATCCGTCAATGACACCGGGGGGCACGGTGCCGGAGACGTCCATATCCGGGCGGTGGCCCGCGCCATCGAACAGGCCGTGCCCTTCGGCAGCGCCGTGGGCCGCTGGGGGGGTGACGAGTTCGTGGCCCTGGTCACAGGGCTCTCCCCGGCCCAGGTCGAAGCGGGCCTGCACGCTGCACGGCTCACCTCGCCACGTCCCCGGCCCAGCCTGAGTGCCTTTGCTGCCGGGGTGGTGCAGGCGACGGCCGGGGAACCGCTGGACCGCGTCCTGGCGCTGGCAGACCAGCGGCTGTACGACCACAAGGCCCAGGAGCGCGAGGCTGAGCCCCGCTCAACCGGCGAACGCAGCGTGATCGGGCTCGAGGAGTTCTCGCAACGGCTGGAGCTGCTGGGCACCCCCGAGGAGGTTCTCGAGGTTGGCCTGGACCTCGCCCGGGAACTTCTCGGGTTCGAGGGCCTGACCTACTACGCCCATCAGGACGGCTCCTTCCAGCTGATCCACTTCAAGGGACCGCCGCCCTACGACCTGCCGATGCTGCAGGCGACTGACCGCCTGGACCGGCGTCCGGGGCTGGTCGAGTGGGCGGCTTCCAGCAACAGCACCGTCTGGAGTGCCGACTACCCGGCGTCCCCACACGCGCTGGGCCCCTGGGTGGAGCTGGGGCTCAAGACGGTCGTCGTCACGCCTGTGCGCTGCAGGAGACGCCTGACCGGCGTGCTGGGGCTGATCAACTTCTCCACCTGGCGTGCCGTGACCCCCCAGGTCCGTCGCCTGCTCGAAGCGGTGGCGCTGCGGCTGAGCCACACGCTGGAGCGTCTGGTGGTTCTCGAGGAAGCTCGGTCCAGCCTCGAGGGCGGCATGTTGGGGCTGGGGCTGGCCCTGGAAGCCCGTGACCTCGAAACGGCCGGTCACACGGGGCGGGTGGTGGCCCTGGCCGAACGCATGGGCCGCGAGCTGGGTCTGAGCGGCGATCAGCTCTCTGAGCTGCGGCAGGGGGCCTACCTGCACGACATCGGCAAGCTCGCCATTCCCGACGCGGTGCTGCTCAAGCCGGGCCGCCTCGACCCCCATGAGTGGGCGCTGATGCAGACCCACGCGGAGCAGGGAGCCCGGATCGCCTCCGGCATTCCTGGGCTCTCGCCCGGGGCCCTGAACGTGATTCGCAGCCACCACGAACGCTGGGACGGCCAGGGGTACCCCGAGGGTTTGAGCGGCGAGCAGATTCCGCTGCTGGCCCGGATCTTCGCGGTCTGCGACGTGTACGACGCCCTGACCAGCGAGCGTCCCTACAAGCGGGCATGGTCCCCACAGGCCGCCCTCGCCGAGATCCGGGCGCAACGTGGCCGCCACTTCGATCCTCAGGTCGTGCAGGCGTTGCTGGCGGTCCAGCAGCAGGACGCTTCCTCCTGAGCTGGCCCCGCCCGCTTCGCCGTCGCGGTCGTCATCGCCTGCACCGTCCGCACGCTGAACGGCTGGCCCCGGTTGCGCCCGGTGAGGCAGCTCCAGACGTGCGAGCTGCTGGGGTGGCCCTCCACCCGCCGCACCCGCAGCCACTGCACCAGCGCCCGCTGAGCGGTAGGGCTGAGCGGCACCGTCCTTTTCCCTGTCCCCCTTGCCACAGCCCCCGCGCCGGGTTGCGGTCGCGGTGGGCCGCGCCGAGCAGCTTCGCCATGTCGGGCGTCTCGAGGTACTTCGGCAGACGACCCGGCAGCCTGGGCCGGGGCACTTGAGCTAGCCTGCGCCTCAGCCATGCGGGTGCCCCCTTTCCCCCAGACGGTCGTCGCCGTGCCCGCCCGCAATGAGGCCGGGCGCATCGGCCGCGCTGTTCGTGCCCTGGCCGCCCAGATCGGCGCGGGTGGGCAGCCGCTGGAGGGGTACGAGGTCTGGATTCTGGTCAACAATTCCGCGGACGACACGGCGCAGCGGGCCCTGCAAGCGGTTCCCGCCGGGCGCCCGGTGCAGGTGGTCACCCGCACCCTGCCGCCCGGAAGTGACAACGTGGTCGGGGCGCGCCGGGCCGCCCTGGAACTGGCCGCGGCCCGGCTGGGGGGCGACCCGGACGGCCTGATCGTGACCACCGACGCCGACAGCGTGCCAGCCCCCGACTGGCTGTGGCAGCTCCGGGCGGCGGTGCGCCGGGGGGCCGACCTGGTGTGTGGGCGCATCCTGCTGTGTCCCCACGAGCGGGCGCGGCTGCCCGTCCCGGTGCGGCAGGTCTACCTGCAGGACACGGCCTACCGCCTCGCGGCCGAGCAGCTCACCGCGCGTCTCAACCCCGATCCGCTCGACCCCTGGCCCCGCCACCACCAGCAGTTCGGGGCGAATCTGGCCCTGACCCTGCGGGCCTACCGCACGGTGGGCGGCGTGCCCGACGTGCCGCATCTGGAGGACGTGGCCCTGGTTCAGGGGGTGCGTCGCCACGACCTGCGGGTGCGGCGCACCCCCCACGCCCGCGTCTACACCAGCGCCCGGCTGAGTGGCCGCGTTCCCCTGGGCCTGAGCACCCAGCTGGCCGAGTGGCACACCGACCCGGCCGCGTGGCGGGTGCCCGGCGCC
>NZ_JASNGB010000143.1:0-282 GCF_030271215.1 Deinococcus rhizophilus
CACGGCCCCCGCCGCCAAGCCCGCCGTCTGGGTGGGCGTGCGCCCCGCCGTGTCCCCACCCAGCGCCAGCCCCAGCACCAGCAGCACCAGCCCGGCGAAAAAGGCGGTGGCGAGCAGCGTGTCGCGGGTGCGCCCGGCCACCCGCAGGTCCTTGGCGGCGACGGTCAGGACAGTCGACCGGGGACGGTGAACCGGGGTGGGGGAGGGGCTGTCCTCGCCTGCGGCCCAGGCTCTACGCTCCACGCTCCTCCTCCACCCGGCCCGCCGCCAGCCGCACCGCCC
>NZ_JASNGB010000143.1:417-7563 GCF_030271215.1 Deinococcus rhizophilus
GACCACCAGCGTCACGCCCCGCCCGGCCAGCTCGCCCAGCAGCTCCAGCACCAGCGCCCGGCCCCCGTCGTCGAGGTTGGCGAAGGGCTCGTCGACCAGCGTGACCGGGCGGGCCAGCAGCCACGCCCGCGCCAGCGCCAGCCGCTTGCGCATCCCCGCCGAGAGAAAGCGCGCCCGCCGGGTCGCCGCTCCCGACAGGCCCACCCGCCTCAGGGCTCCGGGCACGTCGCCGGACTGCCCATGCATCCGCAGGGCGAAGGCCAGATTCTCGGCGCAGGTCAGGTCCGGGTACAGCCCCGCGTCCACCGGCATCAGGTGAACGTGCTCGCGCACCGCCCGCCCGTCGCGCAGGTCGTAGCCCAGCACCCGGCCCTCGCCGCGCGTTGGCCGCAGCCCCGAGGCCAGCACCCGCAGCAGCGTGGTCTTGCCCGCCCCGTTCTCGCCCAGCAGCGTCACGCCCTCTCCGGCGGGCACGTCCAGCGTCACCCCGCGCAGGATGACCTCGCGGCCCAGCCTCAGCCAGAGGTCACGCAGTTGCAGGGCGTGGGGGAGCGCGGTCTGCGGTGCGCGGTGCGCGGCGGCCTCCATCCTTTCCTGCGCCCCGCGCTCCGTGTCCTGCGCCCCTAGAGCATTTGCCATAAGAATGCGGTGGGTTTCCGCACTCGTTGGCCGAGCGGACTTGCAAAGCTGCGCAGCAGAGCGAGCGAATTGAAGAAGAGCATTGGGCAGAATGGAGGCACCTGGGGCGCCCTTCCCCGGGGGCCGTAATTCTGTCAAATGCTCTAAACCCTCAGCCACGCGGGCATCACCTCATAGAAGAAGGTCGCCAGCCGCGTGAATTGCCCGGTCAGCATCAGCACGCCGACGAGCACGAGAACCGCGCCCCCCACCTTCTCGAAGACGCCCGCATAACGGTTGAGCCTCCGCAGGTTCAGGCGGTCCCACAGCAGCGCGGCCAGCAGGAAGGGCACGGCCAGCCCCAGGGTGTAGGCGGTCAGCAGGCCCACGCCCGTGCCCAGGCTGGCCGTGCTGGCCGCCAGTCCCAGGATGCTGCCCAGCGCCGGACCCAGGCAGGGGCTCCACCCGAAGGCGAAAGCCGCCCCCAGCGCGACCGGGCCGTAGCCCCCCGCGTTCGCCAGGGCCCGCGTGTCGCGCATCATCCAGGGCAGCCGGACGGCGCCCAGCATCACCAGCCCGAAAAAGAGGATCAGAACCGCCGCGACCTGCCCCAGCAGGAACTTGTGCGGCGCGAGCAGGGCGCCCAGCGTGCTCGCGGTGGCGCCCAGCGCGATAAAGACCAGCCCGAAGCCCAGGATGAACCCCAGCGCCCGCCCCAGCGGCGCCCGCGCTCCCCCGATCACGCCGAGGTAACTGGGCACCAGCGGCAGCACGCAAGGACTCAGGAACGAGATCAGCCCTGCCAGAAAGGCCACCGTGATGGACGGGGCACCCGCAGCGGTCAACATGGGCCGAGTCTAGCGGGGTGGGGGAGGGCCGGGCGTCCCCCCGGTGGGCGGCCTCGCGGTCGCGCTCGTCTCCCGCCTCTACCCTGACCCATGCCCGCCGAGCGTTCGCCCCTGATCTTCGTCTACAACGCCGACAGCGGCGCCGTGAACGCCCTGAGGGACCTGTGGCACAAAACGGTCTCGCCGCAGACCTACGCCTGCTCGCTGTGCGCGGTGACCTACGGCCCGCTGGGGATGCGGCGCGAGTGGCGCGACTTCGTGCGGGGGCTGGAGCGCGAGGTGCGGTTTCTCCACCGCGACGAGCTGGTCGCCGAGTTCGGTCTGCGGGACGTGGGGCTGCCCGCCGCCTACGAGGTGAGGCCGGACGGCAGGTTGCGCGAGTGGCTCCCGGCCTCCGAATTGCGGACGGTGACGACGCTGGACGGGCTGATGCGGCGGGTCAAGGAGCGGGCTTGACCCCGGCTCAGCCGATGTTCAGCCCCACGTCGAAGGTCGCCCGGTATCCCTGCTCCGGGCTGCCGACCAGACTCAGCAGCAGTTGATTTCCGCCGTTGCGGTAGAGGCCGTCCTGCGCGTTCAGGGTGGTGCGCCTGCCCCGGCGGCTGTAGGGAGCGCGGGCGTGGACGCGGTCGGTGACCTCCTCCGGGAAGAAGAGTTGCGAGGTGAACTCGCCCGTCACCCGGCCCGCCGCGTCCAGGGGCCGCAGCTTGAAGTGGACATGCACCGCGCGGCCCGGATACCAGCCCGGATAGACGGTCGTGAAGGAGGCCCGGCCCCCGGCGTCCGTGACCTGAGCGCCGCGCAGAAAGTCCCCGGTGTTGCCCGCCACGTCCGAGTACGCGCCGTTCGCGTCGCACTGCCACACGTCGACGAGCACGTTCCCTCGCGGCTGGCAACTGCCGACCGCCACCCGCGAGGTCACGAAGTCCAGCGTTAGCGGCACGCCCTCGCTGACCTTCCCGGTCGTGGTGTCCTTGCGAATGTCACTGCGCCGCAGGCCCTCGTCCACGTAGTACGGTCCCTCGGTCATCGCGGGGCGGACCACGCAGCCGGGCAGCCCGGTCCCGCCGCCTGTGCCCGCGCTGGTGCCGCCCGTGCCGCCGGGAGGAGCCCCGCGCTGAGCGAGCACCCCGCCCACGGCGAGGGCCGCCGCGCCGCCCCCCAGCCCCAGCAGCCGCAGGGCCCGCCTGCGGCTGAGCAGGGTGCCGATCATCTCGTCGTCGTTGTCGTCGTCCGGGCGCTGGGGGTGGGGATTCATAGCGGACCTCCTTGACCTGCTCTCCCAGCGTAGGGNAGCAGCCGCAGGGCCCGCCTGCGGCTGAGCAGGGTGCCGATCATCTCGTCGTCGTTGTCGTCGTCCGGGCGCTGGGGGTGGGGATTCATAGCGGACCTCCTTGACCTGCTCTCCCAGCGTAGGGGGCGGCGGTTAAGGCGGGGTTGGAGCTGACGGTGAGGCTCAGAGTTCCTCGAAGAACTCGAGGTCCACCCGCCGGACGTGATAGGTCGCGCGGGTCAGCACACCGACACCGTATTCGATCATCAAGCGGGCCAGTTGCACGCCGTCCACAAGGATGATGCTGCCGATTTGCTCCGCCGTCTTGCGGGCGTTGTCGCTGAAGTGCGACGTGGTGATGAAGACCCCCTTGCTGGCCTTGTGGTAGCTCAGGCTTCCTGCGAATGTGCGGATTTCTGGGCTGCCCACACCCCCCTGCCACCGCTTGGCCTGGAGGTAGACTCGGTCCAGCCCCAGCGGGTCCTGCTTGACCACACCGTCAATGCCGTTGTCCCCCGTCTTGCCCAGAGCCTCACCCGCATCGCGCGTGCTTCCGCCGTAACCCATGGCGACGAGCAGGCGCACCACCAGCACCTCGAACTGTGCCGGGGAGAGCTGCATGACCTGTTCGAGCAGTTCGGAGGCCAGCGATGCAGTGAGCTCCGCGTGCAGGGCGTCGAGTTGTTCATCCGGAGAAAGGGAGGCCGCAGGGGATGAGGCCGGTTCGTCGTGGGGAAGGGCTGGGGGTTGTGCCGTCCGGCTCCCAGCGATAAACCGGGCGTAGTCCGGCACGGTGCCCAGGTCGCGCATAGAAATCGCTTCCGGGAATTGTTCCAGCAGACGGCGGCCCTGCTCAGTCAGGGCGACGGTACCCCGGCCGGGGCTACTCACCGCACCCGCTTTGCTGAGGTGAAACTTCGCCCACAGAATCCGGTTGGCGAACCTGGCCTGCCGCCCACTGGGAAGCAACTCTTCAACGTCATCCCGCGTCAGCGAGAAATGGGCGGCGAGCGGCTCATACAGGTCCCGGATCCGGCGCTCCTGTCCGTCATGCAGCAGCAGCAGAAAGGGGCGCATGAAAGCCTGAAAATCAGGAACAGCCACGCCTCACCCTATCCCGACACAATGCTGCGTACACCACGAATTTGGTTGGGCGCCAGTCGCAGTCGCCCTCTCTACTTCGCTGCGGCGGGCTCGAAGGCTTTCCCCAGTTCCCCGAAGGCCAGTTCCACCTCGAGCTGCGCCACCTTCAGCGCCAGCGAGGCGACCGAGGCCGCCAGCGGCTCGCGGGCATAGGTGCAGGCCGCGTTCACGCCCTCCTGAATGGAGAGCAGGGCGCCGCGCGCCTGCGTGGCGGCCAGGTACAGGCTGGCGTTCGTGGGGGTCGCGCTGGCCGCGTACACGTTCCGCTGACTGGTCACGAGTTCGTTTCCCCGGTCCAGCAGCGTCTGCACCTTGTTGGGCGTGAACTGGCAGATCTCGGCCCGCCGCGCCCCCGTGACCGCCGGGGCCAGCTCGGTCCTCGTCTCGAAGACCAGGCTGCTGACCTGGCCCACGTACCCGCCCACCGTGCTGGCAGCCATGTCGGTCTGGGCGGCGGCGGATGAGACGGTCAGCAGCGCGGCGACTCCAATCAGTCTGTTCATGGTACGGCCACTGTACAGGGACAGGGACAGGGCCGGACCAGGGCACGGGGGCGCACACCTCCTGCGGGCTCGCCACAGCAGAGGGGCGGCCTCCACTCGGAAGGCCGCCCCAGGTTGAGGGAAAGGGAGCGCTTATGCCCCGGCGGGTTGGCTGGTCTTCCTGCGGCGCTTGGCCTGCCATTCCTCCAGCCACACGACCATCGGGGCCACGATGTAGATCGAGGAGTAGGTGCCGACCAGAATCCCGACCAGCAGGATCAGCGCGAAGTCGCGCAGCACCGGGCCGCCGAGTACCAGCAGGCTGACCAGCGGCAGCATGGTGCAGATGGAGGTCATCACCGTGCGCGAGAGCGTCTGGTTGATGGACGTGTTCACGATCTCGCGGTAGCTCGCCCCGCGCATCAGGCGCAGGTTCTCGCGGATGCGGTCGGAGATGATGATCGAGTCGTTGAGCGAGTAGCCGATGAGGGTCAGCAGCGCCGCCACCGTGCCCACCGTGAACTCCAGCCCCAGCAGGCTGAACAGCCCCATGGCGATCGCCACGTCGTGCAGCGCGGCCACCACGCTGCCCAGCCCCATGGTGAAGTCGAAGCGGAAGCCCACGTACACCAGGATCAGCCCCAGCCCCAGCAGCGCGGCGAGCGCGGTGTTGCGGGTGAGTTCCTGGCCCACGGCGGGGCCGACCGTCTCGCGGGCCAGCACCTCGCCGCCCGGCAGCTCGCCGATGGCGGCCGTGAGCTGATCGGCCTCGGGAGCCGTCAGTTCCGGCACCTTCACGCTGTACTGCAGGCCCCCGGCCACGGGAACCAGTTCACGCTGAATGGTCGCGTTCTGGGCGTTCACCTTCTCCAGCCCCGCGCCCGCCACCACCCCGCGTACCTGCTCGGTCGAGGTGTTCGCCGCCGTGCGGACGGTCAGGGTGGTCCCGGACGTGAAATCCACCCCGTAGTTCAGGCCCTTGGTCGCCAGCAGCAGCCCGCCGCCCAGTGCCAGCAGCACGCTGAGGGTGGTCACGACCGGCGCGGCCTTCATGAACGAGATGTTCGTCTTGCCGATGCGGGTCGGCGCCGACATGCCCGGCCTGCGCTGCGCGAGCCACTGCATCAGCCACTTGGCGAACACGAGGTTGGAGAAGGTCGAGATGACCACGCCGATGATCAGGGTGACCGCGAAGCCCTTCACGGCGCCCGTGGAGTAGTTGTACAGCGCCAGCGCCGAGAGAATCTGCGCGGCGTTCACGTCCAGGATGGCGACCGTGGACTGCTCGTACCCGGCCCCGATCGCGTTGCGAATGCCCTTGCCCCGGCGCATCTCCTCCTTGATGCGCTCGAAGGACACCACGTTGCCGTCCACCGCGCCGCCGATGGTGAGCACCAGTCCCGCGATGCCCGGCAGCGTCAGCGTGACCCCGAAGCCGCCCAGCGCCCCCAGAATCACGACGGCCGAGAACAGCAGGCCCAGGGCGCCCACCAGCCCGAACCAGAAGCCGTAGTACAGGAACAGCATGCCGAACACCAGCGCGACGCCCACCGCCGACGCGATGGCGCCGCTGCGAATCGCGTCCGCGCCCAGCGTCGGGCCGATGGCGCGTTCGGCCTCGGTCTTGATTTCGATGGGCAGGGCGCCGGATTGCAGCACCAGCGCGAGCTGGCTGGCCTCCTGCGCGTCGAAGTCCCCGGTGATCTGCACGTCGCGGAACAGCCGCTGCTGGATGGTGGCGACCGACTGAATCTGGTCGTCGAGGACCACGGCCATCAGGTTGCCGACGTTCTGGCCGGTGAAGTCCCCGAAGGTCTTCGCGCCCTCCTCGGTGTTCTGGAAGGTCACGACCCAGCGGCCCGTGGTGGGGTCGGTCGTCGACTGGGCGCTGTCGATCACCTCACCCGTCGCCAGCACCGGGCCGAGGTCCTCGAGGGTATAGCCGCCCGTGGCAGGCCGCTGCTGCGCGAGTTCCGGGTCAGGCTGCGCCCCCTCCTGCACGACGCGGAACTCCAGCCGCGCCGTCTGCCCGATGATGTCCCGCGCCCGCTGCTGCACGGCGGGGGTCGCGCCGGGAATCTCGACGACCACGCGCTTGCCGCCCGCCACCGTGACGGTCGGCTCGGCCACGCCGAGGGCGTTGATGCGGTTTTCGATGACGGTCTTGACCCGGTCGAGTTCCTCGCGGGTGGCGTTGGGGTTTTCCGGCGCGAGTTCGATCCTGAGCCCGCCCTTGAGGTCGAGGCCCAGCGTCATGAACTGGTAGTCGTCGTCCCAGAGGGTCCAGGGGTTCTGGGTGTGCTCCCAGGGGCGCCAGATGTACAGCAGGCCGCCCAGCAGGGTCAGCACCAGCAGCAGCGCGGTCCAGGGATTGGGCTTGCTGGCGCCGGGCGCCGGACGCCGGGGCGGGGGCCGCCGGTTGTTGCGGTTGGGATTGGAATAGGTCACGGGAAAGCTCCAGGGAAAACAGCGCAGCAGAGGAGGCGGAAAGTGGAAGGCAGGTGGCCCGCCCCCATACGGATTCCGGTGGAAGGGTGCCGAGACCCCCGGAAAGCCGACCAGACTCGGGGAGCGGCGCGGGCAGAGGACGAGGGAAAAAGGACGGCTTCCGGGAGAGGGATAAGCAGTGAGCGCTCTCCTGACGGCTCAGGAACCGGACGGAAGCGGGATCAGCCGCCGTCGGTCTGCCGCCGACCCAGCAGCGCGAGGCTGCGCGGAAGGCTGGGGGCTGTCCAGCGGATTGCCGGGGCCGCGCGGCGCTGGGCCTGCAGGGGCGCCCAGG
>NZ_JASNGB010000144.1 GCF_030271215.1 Deinococcus rhizophilus
CCCTCGCCGCGCGGGAAGCCGTGAGCCGGGGCGGGGACCTCGCGGCGGCGCGGCAGGCTGTGGCCGGGGTGCAGGGCAGCCTGCTGGCCGAGTTCACCGTGCCCACGCTGGAGTACCTGCGCCGGGGCGGACGGCTGTCGCGCACGCAGGAATTCATCGGCAACATGCTGGGGGTGCGGCCCGTGCTGCGCTTCGACGCCGGACGCCTGCAGGCCGTGCGCCGGGTGCGGGCCGCGCAGGCGACCGGGGACATCCTCGCGCACCTCGAAGCGCAGTTCGGGCGCGAACCTGTCGCGGTGACCATCGGACACGCGGGACGTGACCCCGCCCGGATCGCCGAGTTGCGGGCCGCCGTGCAGGCCAGCCGTCTGAACGTGGCCCAGGGCCGACTGCAACTGCTCGGCCCGGTGATCGGCGCCCACGTCGGCCCCGGCACCTACGGCCTGATGGCCCGGCCGGTGCTCGCGTGAGAACCGGGGGTTCACCCCCGCCGCGCCGTGAACAGCACCCGCGTGAAGGCGTAATAGACCCGCTCACCCGGCCACCGCTCCCGCAGCCGCGCGAGGTAAGCGGCGGTGAACCGCGCCGCGTCCGCCCTGCCCAACCGTGACAGGTAGGGCACCAGCGCCGTGCCCCGCGTCCAGTCCAGCACCCCCTCCGCGCCCGGCAGCACGACCGGATACACCTTGCTCAGCGCCGTGACCTCGGCCGCCCCCAGCGCGTCCAGCACTTCCGCGTAGGCGGCGGGTGTCAGCACCGGGGAGGCCCCGTGCGCCGTGCCGAAGCGGGTAAAGCCGCCCAGCTCCGCCGCGAACGCCTCCGCCGTCCCGGTCAGCAGGCGGTGGCTGTCGTGGTCATGGTTGGCCGGAACTTGCACCGCCAGCACGCCGCCGGGCCGCAACCGCTCCCACAGCCGCGCCAGCAGCGCCGGGTGGTCCGGCAGCCATTGCAGCGCCGCGTTGGAAAAGATCAGGTCGTACTCGCCCGTCAGTTCCAGAAGATCCCCCTGCCTGAAGCGCAGGTTCGGCTGCCCGGAGGCGTCCGCCTTCGCCAGCATCTCCGCGCTGCTGTCCAGGCCCAGGACCCGCGCGTCCGGGAAATGCTCCGCCAGCCTGCGCGTAGGCTCCCCCGTCCCGCATCCCAGGTCCACCACGTCGCGGTAGGGGAGACCGGGAACCAGCGCCAGAAGGTCATCCACCGGGGCGCTGCGGGCCTCGCGGTAGCGGTGGTAGAGGTCGGAATTCCAGGCCACCAGAGCAGCGTAGCCTGACCGCGCAAGAAGTGTACGTACCGCAGGGGTGACAGGCGCGGCAGCTTCCGCTCCTGGCTTGAGCCGTTCTCCCGCGCCTCCATGGCAAGGGCGCGGTGCTCGTCCGCGCAGGACTGGCCTCCGACCCGCTCCACCCAAAGGGGCGGACCCGCACAGCACAGGCCCGCCCCCTTCCCGCTCACGCCCTCAAATCCGCGTCAGGTGGGCCGTGCCCCCTTCAACCTCCGCTGCGTACCCTTCGCCCGGCCCGAAGGTCAGTTCCCCGGCCAGCACCTCCCCGGCGATAAAGTCGCGCCAGACCTCGGCCGCCTCCCGCGCGTCCCCGGACAGCTCCAGCGACAGGCGGATGCGGTCCTGCACCTCGAAGCCCGCCGCCTTCCGCGCCTCCTGAATACCGCGCACGAGGTCGCGGGCCAGGCCCTCTTGCACCAGTTCTCGGGTGAGCGCCGTGTCGAAGGCGACCAGGAATCCGGCGTCCTCGGCGGCCGCGACGCCTTCCGGGGCCTTCGCGTCCACGAGAACCCCATCGGGCGTGAGTTCGAAGCTCTGCCCCCCCGCCTCCACCGTGAAGCTCTCCCCGGCCTGCACCGCGCGGGCCACCGCCGCCGCGTCCGCCGCCGCCAGCGCCGCCCGCACAGAGGGGAGCGCCTTGCCGTACACCTTGCCGATCACGGGGAGGTTCGGGCGCAGGCTGTACTCCACGAGGTCGGTCACGCCCTCCAGAAAGGTCACCGCCTTGACGTTCAGTTCCTCCATGATCTGCGTCTGGGAGCGGCGCAGCGCGCCTTGCAGCTCTGGCGTGCCCGCCCGCACCGTGGCGCTCGCCAGCGGCTGCCGGGTCTTGAGGTTGTGTGCTCCGCGCACCGCCCGGCCCAGGTCGACCACCTTGATCACGGCGGCCATTTCAGCGGTCAGGCGCTCGTCCAGCCGCTCCGGGCGCACCTGCGGCCAGCGGGTGAGGTGAACGCTCTGCGCCCCCTGCCCCCGCGTGAGGTTCCCGTACATCGACTCCGCCAGGAAGGGGGTGAAGGGCGCGGTGAGCTGCGAGACGGTCAGCAGCGCCTCGTGCAGGGTCGCGTAGGCGCTCAGGTCCACCTGTCCCCCCTCGCCCCAGAAGCGGTTGCGGTTGCGCCGCACGTACCAGTTGCTCAGCTCGCCCACGAACCGCTCCAGCGCCCGGCCCCCACTCCGCGCGTCGTAGGCGTCGAGGCTGGCCGTCACGTCCCGCACCGTCTCCTCCAGCCGCGCGAGCAGCCAGCGGTCCATCTCGGGGCGCTCGGAGACGGCGGGCGCGTCCTCCAGCCCCGGCCGGTCCAGATTCGCGTACAGCACGAAGAAGGAATACACGTTCCACAGCGTGTTCACGTAACTGCGCTGCGCCTCCGCGACCAGCCGCTCGGAGAACCTCTTCTGGTCGCCGGGGTCCGACGCCATGAACATGTACCAGCGCACCGAGTCCGCCCCGTAGCGGTCGAACAGCGGGAGCGGCTCCACGACGTTGCCCTTGCTCTTGCTCATCTTGGCGCCCGTCTCGTCCACGATGTGCCCCAGGCAGATCACGTTCTTATACGCGGGCTGGTCGTACAGCATCGTCGAGATCGCGTGCAGGCTGTAGAACCACCCGCGCGTCTGGTCGATGGCCTCGCAGATGAAGTCGGCGGGAAAGTGCCGCTCGAACTGCGTCTTGTTCGCCTCGAACCCCGGCAGCGCCCGCTCGCCCGTCTCGTCGGTCAGCAGGCCCCACTGCGCGTAGGGCATCGAGCCAGAGTCGAACCACACGTCCAGCACCTCGGGCACCCGGCGGTAGGTCTTGCCCCCCAGCTCGAAGGTCACGTCGTCGATATACGGCCGGTGCAGGTCCAGTTCCGAGAGGTCGCGTCCGGCCAGCTCCGACAGCTCGGCCACGCTGCCGACCACCCGCAGGTCGCCGTCCTCGCTCATCCAGAAGGGCAGCGGCGTGCCCCAGTACCGCTCTCTCGAGATCGCCCAGTCCACGTTCCCTTCCAGCCAGTTGCCGAAGCGCCCGTGCTTGATTCCCGGCGGAACCCAGTTGATCGCCTCGTTGGTCTCCAGCATCCGCCCCGACATGCTCGCCGTGCGGATGTACCACCCCTTCTTGGCGAAGTACAGGATCGGGTCGCCCGTGCGGTCGTGGAAGGGGTAGCGGTGGCGTAAGGTCCCCGCGTGGAACATCAGGCCCCGCGCCTTGAGGTCCGCGACGAGTCCCCTATCCGCGTCCTTGAAGAACTTGCCGCGCTCGCCCGTCACCTGCAGGATGCCCCGGTCGTCCACCCCGAACATCAGCGGCACCCCGTACTGGCGGGCGAGTTCGAGGTCCTCCGCGCCGTACGCCGGGGCCTCGTGCGCCACGCCCGACCCGTCCGCCGCGCTCACGAAGTCCGCCAGCGTGACGAAGTGCATCACCGGGCGCCCGTCCGCGTTGCGCTCGTGGAGCTCCTTCAGCACGCCCAACTCGACGGCCACCTCCGGGAAAGGCGGCTCGTACTCCACGCCCTCCAGATCACGGCCGGGGAAGGAGGCCAGCACCTCCAGCGGCGCCGCACCCTTGTGCAGCCCCGAGAGCCGCTCCACCGCATCCGCCGCCACGATGATCGGCCCGCCTTCCGCTCCCCGCGCGACCACGTAGGTCAGGTCCGCATTCACCGCCGCGAGCGTGTTGCTGGGCAGGGTCCACGGGGTCGTCGTCCACACCACCAGCGCCAGCCCCTGCCGGTCCTCCCCGCCCAGTGCACTCAGCGCCGCGTGTGCCCGCTCGGGCAGCGTGTCCCAGATCACCGGGAAACGCACGTACACGCTGGGATCGTCCACCATCCGGTAACTGTCCACTTCGCCCAGTTCGGCCTTCGAGAGGGTGGTGGAGATGCGCGGGGAGAGCGGCACCACCTTGTAGTCCTGCGCGACGAGGCCCTGCGCATGCAGCCGCTTCAGCAGGTTCCACACGCTCTCCACGTAGCGGTTCTGGTACGTGATGTACGGGTCTGAGAGGTCCACCCAGTAGCCCAGCCGCTCGGTGAAGGTGTTCCACTCCTGAATGGTTTCCCACACCGACGTGCGGCACAGCCGGTTGAATTCCTCCAGCTCCGCGCGGCTCGCCCCGTGGTTGCGGCCCTGAAGCCCCAGCTTCTTCTCCACGCTGATCTCGACCGGGAGGCCGTGGGTGTCCCAGCCGCCCTTGCGGGTGACATGGTAGCCCTGCATCACCTTGTAGCGCGGAAAGAGGTCCTTGAAACTGCGCGCCAGGACGTGGTGCAGCGCCGGGCGCCCGTTCGCGGTGGGCGGTCCCTCGTAAAAGACGAACTCGGGCTGGCCTTCCCTCCGCTCCTGGGTGCGCTCGAAGATGCCTTCCTGCTGCCAGCGTTCCAGCACTCCGGCCTCCAGTTCACGGAAGCTGGGCTGTGAGGGAACCGGCCCGAAAAGGGTGGGGGAAGAGGAGGTGGGCTTGGATTCGGTGGTCGTCATGGGGACTCCTTGGGAGGCTCGGAACGTCGGCGGGTGAGGAACAGCGAACCACGGCACGCCCCAGCTCTGCTGCTGGGACGCGCCGGGGACACTCTCGCGCGTGGTACCACCCAACTTCACCGCCCCTGGGAGCGGCCTCTGGTCAGGCCCTCTGCCGGGGGGCCGGTCCGGACGGGTCTACTCGGCCCGGCGATGCGGGGCCTTTCTTCCGCCAGCGCGGGAGGGGATCTTCGGCGGGGCGGCCCTGCGTCCGGCTCTCACCACCCCGGACTCGCTCGTAGGGGCCCGTCTCCCCGCGTACTCGCCTCGCGGTCGCTTCCTTCGCGTTGCTCACCCCCCGCAGGGAGTGGTGCTCATGGTAGGCGGGCAGCATGGGCGGGGTCAATCCGCAGGACCTGGCTTGCCCATCCCTGACCGGAACATGACCACGGGGGATACAATCGCCCCATGTCGCCTGCCCCGCGTGCGGGCGGGCCGCCCACCCTGCTCATCCTCCCCTTTCCCTCCCAGGAGCCGACCATGGAATTTTTCATCGATACCGCCGTCGTGGACGAGGTCCGCGAGATTCACGCCTGGGGCGTCCTCTCGGGCGTCACCACCAACCCCAGCCTGGTGGCCGCCTCGGGCCGCGACTTTAGAGAAGTGATCGAGGAACTCTCCGCCCTCGTCGGCGGGGCGATCAGCGCCGAGGTCACGGCCCTTGACGCCGGGGGCATGATCAAGGAAGGCCGCGAGGCCGCGGGCTGGAGCGAGCACGTCGTGGTCAAGCTGCCGCTCACGCCCGCCGGGCTGCAAGCCTGCCGCACCCTGACTGGCGAGGGCATCAAGACCAACGTGACCCTCTGCTTCTCGGTCCCGCAGGCCCTGCTCGCCGCCCGCGCCGGGGCGACTTACGTGTCACCCTTCGCGGGCCGGGTGGACGACGTCGGCTGGGACGGCATGGAACTGATCCGGCAGATCAAGGAAGCCTACGTGATGGGCGACATCTCCACCAAGGTGCTCGCGGCGTCGATCCGTCACCCGCAGCACGTCGTGCAGTCCGCGCTGGCCGGGGCGGACGTGGCGACCATCCCCTACAAGGTCTTTACCTCCATGATCAAGCACCCGCTGACCCAGGCGGGCCTCGACGCCTTTCTGGCCGACTGGGCCAAGCGGGCCGGGGCCAGCAGTGACACGCCCGCAAGCGAGGCGGGCACCAACCCGCAGCGGGGCGGCGTGACTCCCCAGGGCGGATCAACACCGGGAGGCACGCAGCAGTGACCCAGCCCCTGAGCGCCCCGCTGCCCTACCACGAGCTTCAGGACAAGATCCTGCCCGAGCTGCACCTGATCGCCGCCGGGCTGGGCATCGAGAACTACCGCAAGCTGAAAAAAGACACCCTGGCGCTCGCCATTCTCGAGCGTCAGGCCGAGGCCGAGGGGCAGGTGCTCGCCCGCGGCTACCTGGAGATCAGCGCCGACGGCTACGGCTTCCTGCAATCGGACCTGCTCGACCCCGCCTCGCGCAGCGTGCTCGTCACGGCGGGCCTGATCAAGCAGTTTCACCTGCGCACCGGCGACGACGTGATCGGCCGCGCCCGCAGGCCCCGCGAGAACGAGCGCTACGGCACCCTGGTGCAGGTCGAAGCCGTCAACGGGCTGGACCCCGAGTCCGCCCGCAAGCGTCCCCGCTTCGACGACCTGACGCCCACCTTCCCCGACCACCAGCTCGTGCTGGAAGACCCGCTGATGGACGACAGCCTCTCGCTGCGGGTGGTGGACCTGCTGGTGCCCATCGGCCGGGGGCAGAGGGCCCTTATCGTCGCGCCGCCGAAAGCGGGCAAGACCACCCTGCTGAAAAAGGTCGCCAACTCCATCGTCAAGAACTACCCCGACGTGACGGTGATGGTGCTGCTCGTCGACGAGCGCCCCGAGGAGGTCACCGACTTCCGCGAGAGCGTGCAGGGCGCCCAGGTCATCGCCAGCACCTTCGACGAGCCGCCCTCTCACCACGTCCGGGTCGCGGAATTCGTTCACGAACGCGCCCGCCGCATCGTGGAGGAAGGCGGGCACGTCGTCATCCTGCTCGACTCGATCACCCGCCTCGCCCGTGCGAACAACCTCGTCACGCCGCCCACCGGCCGCACCCTCTCGGGCGGTCTGGATTCCAATGCGCTGCACTGGCCCAAGAGATTCCTGGGCGCGGCCCGCAACATCCGCGAGGGCGGCAGCCTGACCATCCTGGCGACCGCGCTCGTCGAGACGGGCTCGCGCATGGACGACGTGATCTTCGAGGAATTCAAGGGGACAGGCAACGCCGAACTCGTCCTCTCGCGCAGGCTGGAAGAACGCCGCATCTTCCCGGCCCTCGACATCCTGAAGTCCGGCACCCGCCGCGAGGAGCTGCTGCTGCAGCCGGAAGTCCTGAAGAAGATGTGGCTGCTGCGCAAGGTCATCTCTGACATGGACCCCGCCGACGCGATGGAGATGCTGCTGGGGCGCATGGGCAAGACGCGCAACAACGTCGAATTCCTCGCCAGCCTCGCCGGTTGACCCCCTCTTTCCCCGGCCCCGCCCCCCGGTGGAGCCGCCCGTTCCTGGAGTCCGCGTGCGTGAGTTCCCCTCCCCGCCCCCCCCGGGGCACCCTGCCCTCCTGACCCGTGCCCTGCTGACCCGGCCGCTGCTGCTCGCGGCCCTGCTGCTGGCTCCCTCAGCAGCCGCGCAACCTGGCCTCCCCCCCCTGCCCGGCCCCGCCGAGC
>NZ_JASNGB010000145.1 GCF_030271215.1 Deinococcus rhizophilus
TGGCCGCGAGGTCCGGCGTGATGGGGCCGTAGACCTGCGCGAGCCGCGCGAACGCCTGACGCTCATCGGCGGGCCGGGCCGACAGCTCGGCGAGCAGCAGTTCGGCCACGGGCGCGGGCAGGCGGTGGTCGGGCGCGGGGGGAGTGCGCTCCAGCAGGGCCTGCAGGTAGGGCAGCGACCCCTCGGTGCACTGCACCAGCCGGGCGGCCAGGCCGTCGCCCCCCGGGGGTGCCTGCGGGCCACGGGCGTGCAGCATCCGGGTGACTTCCTCCACGCCCAGCGGCCTCAGGGCCATCACGTGCAGCTGGGGACCGGCGGCGTGCCGCAGCAGGGGCGCCAGCGGGCGGGGGCTCAGGTGCGGGGGCGAGGCGTCCAGCACCACCACCGCGAGGGTGCAGGGCAGGTCGAGCGCGGTGCTCACCAGCGGCACCCACCACGGGTCCTCCGGCGAGGGGTCATGCAGCACCAGCAGCAGCGGCGTGGTCACGGCACCCAGCAGCTCGGTGATTTCCAGCGGGCTGTCCGGCTCCGGGCGCCGGGGGACCCCGCTGCCGGGGGGCAGCAGGCGCCGCAGCTGGGTCACCAGCGCCGCGCGGCACAGCGGGCCGCCGCTGCCCGCGTGAACCTGCACGGTCTGCCACGCGCTGCCCTGCACCAGCGTGTTCAGCATCTCGCGCCGGGTTCCGGCCTCGCCGTGCAGCAGCACCAGCTGGGGCTGCCCCGTGGCCCGGCCCAGCACCTCGCGCCACTGGGCCTGCTGCTCGGGCCACAGCGTCAGCGCCCCTTGCGGCGGGCGCAGGGTGCCCAGTTCCAGGCCCAGGGCCCCGGCCCGCGCCAGGATCAGCCGCACGCTGGCCTGATCGCCCCGCGCCGCCAGCACCGAGGCCGCCTGCGAGAGCCGCGCCTCCACCCGGTCTTGCAGGGCGCTGCGCTGGGTGTCCAGCCAGTCACGAAAGGCGGTGGTGCCCAGGTCCTCGAGGCCGCTGAGCGCCGGGCCGCGCAGCAAGGAGAGCCACCCGGAGACCTCGCACTCGCTGCGGAAGTCGTCCGGCACCGCCTCCCAGTCCTCCAGATCGGTGCGGCAGCGCAACGAGAGCATCGGCTGGCGCGGCGGCAGCAGCCCCACGCCCCGGCGCCGCAGCCGCAGCAGCTCGACCCTCAGGTTGCCCAGCGCGTCCGGCGTGTCCCACAGCAGCGCGGCCAGGTGTTCGCGGTGGTGGGCGCGGCCCCCAAGCACGAGGTAGGTCACCAGCGCCAGCCCCTTGTGAAACAGCGGCACCACGTCGCTGCCGTCGTGCAGGGCGACGTGGCCCAGCACCTGTAGCCGCCAGTCCGGCTCGGCGTTCGTGGACATGGGGAGTTGCGGCGACGGCGTCACGTTCTGCCCCCAGGGAACCGGGTATGCAGGTGGGGCCCCGCACACGCGTGAAGAGCGAATCGGGAGGCGGAGGGCGACCCCAGGGAGGGACCGCCGCCCGGCCAACAGGCACCAGGAACACCCCCAGCTTACGCCTTCATGTGCCCTTCGTGAAGGCAGCATGTCCGTTGCGTGTCTGGAGGGCGAAGCTGGGTGGGCAGTGCGGACAGGCACTGGCAGGCGGGCGGGTCGGCGGTCCTGCGCGGGAACGTGTCAGAGCGGGGGTTCCCGTTCTCCTGGAGTCCTCATGTGGTCATCAACAGGGGGGAGGCGGAGGGGAGGAGCCGGGCCGAGGAAGGGGCGAGACGTGGCCCCGGACCTCAAGTGCAGATGTGACTGTCTCAACCGATCCTTCACGCTGCTGTAACGCGGCTCTTCTTACAGTGCGCTTGCACGGCAAAGGGACGGGGGCGTGCCCCACGAACTCCACCCAGGAGGAGCACTGGCGAATGACCGGACATCCCTCGAGCGAGATTCTCGGCCACCTGTTCGACCCACCGCAGATGCACGCCACAAGGAGAGCCACCATGCGTACCCGCTGGATGACCGCCACCCTGATGCTGCTCGCCAGTGTCGCCGGAGCGCAGACCATCAACCCCACCACCGGCTCGGGACCGGACGCCGTGAACATGGGCACCACCAGCGCCCAGGTCCAGCAGACCGTGAACCTCAAGCTGCCCGAGGCCACCGCGCTGCACCTCGACGCGACGCAGCTGGTCTTCGACATCTCCCAGCTGGGCAACCAGGACAGCACCTGGTACTGCGCCTACGGCCTGGGAGCCGATGAGCGCACTGCACTCGGCAACGACTTCTGGGGCCAGACCCAGGTTCTGCCGCTGCGCACCTCCTACTCGCCCGACGGGGACTTCGGCAAGATCCGCATCAACGCGGGTCCCCAGGTCACCCAGTACCCGCCCGTGCGGACGGCCGAGGGCGGCGAGCTGGTCGAGGGCAGCAAGGACTACTTCGTCTGCTACCGGAGCTTCATCATCCAGAAGTTCTCGAACGTGGGCGGCTTCAAGCTCAGCGTGCAGCGGGACAACCCCGGCGCCGGGGCCCTGGGCAACCAGCTGATGTACATCCAGGACAACCCCTGCGACTTCTGGGGCGACGTGACCGGCCTGTACGATCTGCCCCCGGGCGCGACCCGCGAGCTGATTCCCCGCCGCATGACGGTGGGCACCACCGGAGCGCGGGCGGCAGCCAGCAGCGGCAGCACCACGGCCCGGCCCGCCGGACCCTCCAAGTGCCGCGCCAACACCAGCTGGCTCGATGACCTGGTGGTCGTGGCGGTCGTGGTCGACGGTGACCGCGCGGGCGAGAACATCGCCACGCTGACCTACACCCTGACCTCCAACACCGCTGGCTTCGCCACGGGCAACTGAACCCCGCTGGGGGGCACTGCGGTCACGCGCCGCGCTGCCCCCTGTTGCCCGGCACCCCCCCCCGTCCCAGGAGGCTTCTCCCCCTGCGCATTCTTGCCCGACTGCTCGCCTGCTTGCTGGCGCTGACGGCCCTGGCTTCGGCCCAGGGCACGATTGGTGTGGACCCGATCACGCGGCACTACACGGTCACGCCGGGCCAGACGGTCACGCAGGTGCTGAACATCTACAACCCCAACCAGACCGCCGTGCGGCTCAAGGTCGCCGCCTACCTGATGGACATGAATATCAGCGAGGTGGGCGAGAGCCAGTTTCTGCCGGTGGGCAGCGTGAAGGAAAGCAGCGCCCCGTGGACCAGCGTGTCGCCGGGCGAACTGGACCTGGGCGGGCGGGAGACCAAGCAGGTGCGCTACACCATTCAGGTGCCTGCCGGGGCCGCGCCCGGCACCCACTGGGCCGTGCTGATGTTCGAGGGCCAGGAACCGGCGGCGGTGCCGGGCAAGACGCTGGCCAGCTTCCGGCTGCGGGTGGGACACACCATGTACGTGCATGTGCAGCCCATGACCACCGCCGGGAGCATCACCGGCATCTTCGAGAACGTGCCCAGAACCGACACCGGGGCCTATGAGCTGGCCGTGCAGTACACCAACTCCGGCACCTCGGCGGTGGCGGTGCAGGGCCGGGTCGAGCTGCGCGACGCGGCGGGCACCCTGGTGGCGACCCTGCCGCTGGACATCGCGGTGGCCCTGCCGGGCCGCAGCCTGCTGCTGCGTTCCGCGTGGGCCGGGCCGGTGCCCAGGGGGCAATACACCGCCCTGGTGATCCTGAACAACGGCCAGAAGAACAAAGACATTCTCGCCGAGCATGTGGTGAGTCTGCCCTTCGATCTCAAGGCGGCCGCGCCCGCGCCCGCGCCTGCCCCGCCGACGTCGCCGCCGCCCCCTCCCGGCGCGGGCAGTGCCGGAGGCGCCGGAGGAGGCCGACCATGATTCCCCGTTCACGAGCGCCGGAGAAGTTGTCCGCATTCCACCGTGAGAGGAAGGGCACCCTTCACGGNGGGCAGTGCCGGAGGCGCCGGAGGAGGCCGACCATGATTCCCCGTTCACGAGCGCCGGAGAAGTTGTCCGCATTCCACCGTGAGAGGAAGGGCACCCTTCACGGCTCCATTCTCTCCTGCGGAGCTGTGCCAGTCCCACAGCCTCGGCAAAACCCGCTCGCTCTCCTGCGGAGCCTTGCCCGTCCGCTCGGTCAACAAGAAGGTCCCTGTTTGACAAGTGCTCCAGACACCCGCAGGAGCCGCCGCGCCGGTCCCGCCGTTCTGCTGGCGGCGGCCCTGTGGGGGAGCGCCGCCGCGCAGGGAGGCCTGCCGTTTCCCGCGCTGCCGCTGCCGGGTCCGGCCCCGGCCCAGACGGACGCGCTGCTGCGCCCGCTGATTCCCGACCTGATCGTGCTGCGGCGGCCTGCGGTCACGGAGGTGACGTTCGACCTGGGACCCGCCAACTATCCCCCCGCGCAGTTCCCGGCCCGCTACTTTGCCCCGGCGCAGGCGTTCGGCGTGTTCTCCAGCTCGGCCCGGCCGTGGACGGTGCAGCTGGAGGTGCGGTCGCAGCCGGACGTGCGGGGCCGCACGCTGCCGCTGCCGGGGCTGAACTTCCGGGTCAACGGTGGCCCCTGGGTGCAGGTCACCCCCGGTCCCCAGGTGGTCCTGAGCGGCAGCGGTCCGTCGGCCGGGTGGCTGCCGCTCAGCGTCGAGTTCGCGCTGGACCTGACCGGCGCGGAGGCGGGCGGCGGCTACCTCTTCGACATGACCTTCACCGCGCTGGCGCTGCCCTGACACGGATTCCGGTCAGGGCCCGCAGGAACCGGTGGCCGGGAACGGATGGGACCGGACACCGCAGGAAGCTCCCCCCGGCTCTGCCCCTTCCCCGGTTCCCAATCCCGGGGGCTGGCCCGGAGCCGCCAGGCGCTCCCCACCGAGCTTCCCGCCAAGCTCCCCACCGAAGGTGAGGCCCCTGTATGTCCCGCCCCCTGCTTCTCCTGGCCTGGTTGCTGCTGGCTCCCCCGGCCCTCCCGGCGCTGACCCCCCCCGCATTGGCCCAGTCGGGACCGCCGACGGTGAGTGCTCCCGCCCCCCGCGAGGCGGCGCCGAACAGCTACGTCACCCTGACCTTCGCCGCCGAGGGCCAGGGCGAATTCACCTTCGAGGTGGACAGCCCGCCCGACTGGGTGCCGGTCACCCGGCGGCGCACCCTGACCCTGCGCGGCCGCACCCTGGTGCCCGTGAGTTTCCGGGTGCCGGGACTGGCCCCGGTGGGGGCCTCGCCGCCGCTGACCCTGCGGGTGCTGCAGGGGGAGCGCGAGGTCGCCCGCGCCCAGGCGACCGTGCAGGTGCTGGCCCAGGCGCGGGTGGCGCTGCGCAGCCCGCTGGCGGTGGAGGCCACGCCCGGCGAGACGCTGAGCGTGCCGGTGGAGGTCCGCAACCTCGGCAACGAGGCCGACACGGTGCGGCTGCGGGTCACCAACGTGGACGGCCGCCCGCAGCTCAGCGTGCCGGAAGTGCGGCTGGCCCCCGGCGAGGCGACGACCGTGACCGTCTCGCTGGACGCGGGGCAGGTCTCGGAAGGCTACCGCTACGTGCTGTTCGTGGAGGCGGCCTCGGCCCGTGACCCGGAGGCGCGGGCCACCACCCGCACCGACGCGGTCTACCTCACGGCGGCGGGGCAGCAGGCCGCCGCGCTGGAAGGGCCCAGCCTGCTGTTCCGGGTCCGCACCTCGGCCGAGGCCGGGGTGACGTGGTCGCCCGGGGGCACCGACTGGACCGTGAGCTACGCCCTGCAGCCCACCCTGAGCGGGGCGCTGTCGGATTACGTGCGCGGCACGGCGGGCGTCTCGGGGCTCACGGGGGACCGGGGGTCGCCGCTGCCGCAGGGGACCGCCTTCGGCCTTCAGCTGGGCGCCGGGCGCTGGGTCGCCAACCTGGCGCTGGGAGCGGGTGGAGGCCAGCTGGAGGGCACGGTGCTGTGGGGCGCGTGGCGGGTCAGCCCCCGGGTGCAGTACACCCGGCTGCCGGACGGCCGCGTCCTGGGCGCCGGGGTGCGGGCCAGCACCCAGCTCGCGGGCGGCGGGCTGGAATTCGACGCCGGGACCTCGCTGGTGAGCCGCGGCGACGACGAGCGGCGCACCGACCTGATCGGCGTGCGCTACGTCCGGGTGCTGAGCCCCGGCCTGGGCCTGTCGCTGGGGGTCGCGGGCGTGGGCCAGAGCGAGAACGGCCTCTACCAGAGCAGTCTCTTCTGGACCCAGCAGCTCAGCTACCAGGGCGACGGCTTCGACCTGACCCAGAGCTACAGCGGCAGCCCCGGTGGGGTCCACGTCTTCGGGCTCACCGGGGGGTTGACCCGGCTGGCTCCCTTCGGGGTGCGGGCGGCGGCGGCGGTGCAGCTGCAGCCCGGCGGGGCGGTCTGGAGCGGGTCGGGGGTGCTGCTCTACAGCGGTCCCGGCGGCCTGGGCGCCAGCCTGTCCGGGCGGGTGGAGGGCGGCACGCTCCCCGACTCCGGGTCTGACTCTGAGCCTGACTCCGGGCTGGAATGGAGCGTGTCGGCCGGGATCGTCTCGCCCACCTTCGGGATGGCGGGCGGGTCGCTGCGGGCCTCGGGCCTCTACACGGTGGGGTCGGACGACGACGTGCCGGGGGCGCTGGCCCAGCAGGCGGCGGTGGGCGCGGCGCTGATCCGTGGCCCCGTGAAGGCCACCGGGCAAGTGGCCTGGCAGCGCGACCCCGAGCCGGGGGGGCCGCCCAACGAGCGGCTGTCCGGGGCGCTGCAGGTGGACTACCGTCCGGGGCAGGACGACTTCGCCGTGCGCTACGTCTTCGAGCGCCGGGTGGAGGGCGGGGCCGACCCCGTGACCACCCACGGCCTGGGCCTGCGCTGGGAGCGGCAGTGGACCCCGCGCCTGAGCAGCACCTTCGACTACGCCCGCAGCTGGACGGTGCAGCCGCAGAGTCTGGCGACCGCCGACCTGCTGGGCGTGAGCCTGGGGGTGCGGGACGTGGGCGTGCAGGGCCTGAACCTCAGCGCGGGCTACCGCCTGCAGGCGCCGCAGGGCCTGGGGTCGGGCAACCTGACCCACGCGGTGCGTCTGGGCGTGAGCTACGACGTTCGCCGGGCCTTTGCCACCCCCGACGCCATGGTCAACCTGTTCGGCGGGCGCATCGGCGGCGAGGTGCGCGGCACGCTCTACCGCGACGTGAACCTCAGCGGCACCCGCGACCCGGACGAGCCCCCGCTCGCCGGGGTGACGGTCGAGATCGGCGGCGCCAGGGGCGTGTCCGGTCCACAGGGGCAGTACCTGGTGCGTGCCCCGGTGGGCGAGCACGCCCTGAGCTTCCCCGCCGGACTGCCCGCGACCGTCGAGGCGCTGGAACCCGCCGCGGTCAAGGTCACCGAGAACGGCCGCGCCGAGCGCGACGTCGCCTTTGCTCCCGTCACGGCGCTCGAGGCGCTGGTCTTCCATGACGTCAACCGCAGCGGCACCCTGGACCCCGGCGAGGACCCGCTGCCGTATACCGGCGTGGTGCTGAGCGGCCCGGTCTCCCGCCAGTCGCAGGCGGACGCCCGCGGCACCGCGCGGCTGGGGGGCCTGCCCGCCGGGCCGTACAGCCTGGCCCTGGACCCCGCGCGGCTT
>NZ_JASNGB010000146.1 GCF_030271215.1 Deinococcus rhizophilus
CTGCACCCCGCAGACCGCCTCCAGCATCCCCGCGGTCTCGGCCTGCCCCGAGAGCCGCGCCGCCGCCAGCGCCCGGCGCCACTCGCCCGCGCGGGCGAACTCCCGCCAGTCGGGGGGGGAGGAAACGGCGGTGTCGGGCAGCTCGGCGGCGCTCATGGCCGGAGTATACTGACCCGCTTCTCAGCGCCCCCCTGCCATGACCGACCCCCCTGCCCCCCCCACCGACCTGCCCCTCTACTCCCCGGCCCGCGTGCGCGAGCTGCTGGCCCGTCACGGGCTCCGGCCGACCAAGAGCCTGGGCCAGAATTTCCTGATCGACGGCAACATCCTGCGGGCCATCGCCGAGGCGGGCGGCGCCGCGCCGGGCGTCCCCGTGCTGGAGGTCGGCCCCGGCCTCGGCGTGCTGACCCGCGAGCTGGCCCTGCGTGGGTCGCGGGTCACGGCGCTGGAGAAAGACGAGCGCCTGCGCCCGGCCCTCACCGAGACGCTCGCGGGGCTGGATGTGGAGGTCGTCTGGGGCGACGCCCTTGACTTCGACTATTCCAGTCTGCCCCCCGGCACCCGCGTGATCGCCAACCTGCCCTACTACATCACCGGGGTGCTGCTCTCGCGCTTCATGGGGGCGCCGGATATCCTCTCCGCGACCGTGCTGGTGCAAAAGGAGGTCGGCGGGCGCCTCGCCGCCCATCCCGGCGAGGACAACTACGGCTTCCTGAGTGCGCTGGCCGCCCTGCACGGCCGGGTGCGCCACGTCCGCGACGTGCCGAGGGGGGCCTTTTTCCCTGCCCCCGACGTGACGAGCAGCGTGATCCGCCTCGACTTCGACCGCGAGCGCCCCGCGCCCGAACCCGCCTTCCTGGCCTTCGTGGAAGCCGCCCTGCACCACCGCCGCAAGACCCTGCGCAACAACCTGCGGCTGGCGGGGTACCCGGCTCCCGACATCGGCGCGGCGCTGGAGGTGGCCGGGCTGCGCCCCGACGTCCGCGCCGAGGACGTGCCGCTGGGCACCTTGCGGGCCGCCGCGACCGCCCTGGGCGTGGTACGGTAGGAACCGCGTTTCACACGCCAACCCCGCTTTCCTGCGGCCCTGCCCCCGAGGTCTTTCCGGCGGGCCGCACTGCTCAACAGGGCCGCCCTCTTCCCGGCGTGGCCCGGAGGTTTTCCCGTGAAGTTCTATGTCATCGGTGACGTGACCGTCGATCACCTCTACCACCTCGACCACCTGCCCGCTCCCGGCGAGGAGGTCGTCCCCACCCGCGCCACCATGAAGCCGGGCGGCGCGGGCGGCACCATCAGCGTGACCCTGGCCCGCCTGGGCCACAGCGTGACCCTGGCCGCCCGCGTGGGCCAGGACCCCTTCGCCGAGTACGCCCTGGCGAGCGTCCGCGAGAGCGGCGTGTCCCAGGCCGCCGTCCAGCAGGACCCCGAGCACCTGACCAGCACCATCACGGTGATGCAGACCCAGGACGGTCAGCGGGCCATGCTCAGCCACGGCGCTGCCAACCGCCAGCTCGACCCCGCGCGGCTCAAGAAAAAGGACGTGGAGGGCAGTGACGCCCTGATCGTCAGCGCCTACAGCCTGACCGAGGGGCCGCAGCGCGACTACACCCTGGCGGCCATCGAGCTGGCCCGCAAGGCAAAAAAGCCCGTCCCGGTGTTTATCGACCTGGGCACCGGGGCCGTGAACAAGGTGGGCACCGACCTGATCGAGACCGTGACGGGCGCGGATTACCTCACGCTCAACCAGCACGAGCTGCTGGCCCTGACGGGCACGACCAGCATCAGCGCGGCGCTCGCGCAGCTCGGGGACGCCGGGGCGCGGCAGGTTGTCGTGAAGGTCGGCAAGATGGGAAGCATCGTCTGGACGCCCACCGAGACCGAACTCGTGGACGCGGTGAGGCCCCAGGGCAAGGTCGTGGACTCGACCGGCGCCGGGGACACCTTCACCGCCGCCTTCGCCCACGCGGTCCTGACCGGCCAGCCCCTGCGCGAGGCCGCCCGCACCGCCAACGCCGCCGGAGCGCTCGCCGCCACCCGCGTCGGTGCCCAGGCCCTGTCCATCACCCCCGCCGACCTCGCGGAGGCGCTCGCCCGCTGAAGCCGCGTCCCCGCCTCCCGGCCCCGGTCCACGGCGACCGGGGCTTTGCCTTTTGCCGTAGCCTGTCTTCCGTGACCTTTCAACCTGAANCGGCCAGCCCCTGCGCGAGGCCGCCCGCACCGCCAACGCCGCCGGAGCGCTCGCCGCCACCCGCGTCGGTGCCCAGGCCCTGTCCATCACCCCCGCCGACCTCGCGGAGGCGCTCGCCCGCTGAAGCCGCGTCCCCGCCTCCCGGCCCCGGTCCACGGCGACCGGGGCTTTGCCTTTTGCCGTAGCCTGTCTTCCGTGACCTTTCAACCTGAATTCCCCACCGTTCGCCGCCCGGTGTACGCCCGCCGGGGCATGGTGGCGACCAGCCAGCCCCTCGCCGCGCAGGTGGGCCAGAGCCTGCTGCAGCGGGGCGGCAACGCGGTTGACGCCGCCATCGGCACCGCTGCCGCCCTGACAGTCGTGGAGCCCACCAGCAATGGCCTCGGCGGTGACCTGTTTGCGCTGGTGTGGATGGAGGGCGAACTCCATGGCCTGAACGCCAGCGGCGCCGCCCCCGCCGCCCTGAGCCTGGACGCACTCGCCGAGCGCCACGGCGGCGAGATGCCCCGCCACGGCTGGACGCCCGTCACGGTCCCCGGCGGGGTACGCGGCTGGGCCGACCTGCACGCCCGCTTCGGCCGCCTGCCCTTTGCGGAGGTCCTGGCCCCCGCCGCCACCCTCGCCCGCGAGGGCTACCCCCTCTCGCCCGTTCTTGCGTCGAGCTGGGCGAGGGCAATCCGCATCTACCGCACCCTGAACCTCCCGGTCATGGAGGAATGGTTCCGCGTCTTCGCCCCCGACGGTTTCACGCCCGCCCCCGGTGCCCTGTGGCGCAGCGAGGGCCACGCCCGCATCCTGGAACTGATCGGGGCCACGAACGGGGCGGCCTTCTACGAGGGCGAACTCGCGGGGCGGATCGACGCCCACGCCGGGGCCACCGGCGGCCTGCTGCGCGGCAGCGACCTTGCCGCCCACCGCTCGGAGTGGGTCACGCCCATCCACGCCGACTACGGTGGTCACCGCGTCTACGAGATTCCGCCCAACGGCCAGGGCATCGCGGCCCTGATCGCCCTGAATGTCCTCAGCGGCCTGGACCTGCCGGATCGCCGTGACGACCCCGCCGGACTGCATCTCCAGATCGAGGCCCTGAAACGCGGCTTCGCGGACGCCCACGCTCACGTCGCTGATCCCCGCCACGTCCCGGTCGACGTGGAGCGGCTGCTGGGCGCCGGGAACGCGGCGGCCCACCGTGCCTTCCTGGGCGACACCGCCCACGACCCCTCCACTCCCGCTCCGAGCGTGGGCGGCACCGTGTACCTCGCCACTGCCGATGCAGAGGGCGGCATGGTCAGCCTGATCCAGAGCAACTACATGGGCTTCGGCTCGGGTGTGGTCGTGCCCGGCACCGGGATCGGCCTGCACAACCGGGGGCACAACTTCAGCCTCCAGCCGGGGCACCCCAACGCCCTCGCCCCTGGCAAGCGGCCCTACCACACCATCATCCCCGGTTTCCTGGGGCGCACGGACGGCACCCCGGTCGGCCCTTTCGGCGTGATGGGCGGCTTCATGCAGCCGCAGGGCCACCTTCAGGTCGTTCTGAACACCGTCCGCTACGGCATGAATCCCCAGCAGGCCCTCGACGCCCCGCGCTGGCAGTGGCTGCAGGGCCGCGCGGTGGAAGTGGAACCCGAACTCGGCGCTCAGGCCGCCCGTGCCCTGCTCGCGCGCGGCCACGACCTGCGGGTGCAACTCGACCCCGGCTCCTTCGGCCGCGGCCAGATCATCTGGCGCAACCCCGAGACGGGCGTGCTCGAGGGCGGCACCGAGAGCCGCACGGACGGGCACATCGCCGTGTGGTAAGGGCCAGGGGAGGGAAGGCCCCCCCGCCCCTCACCCCCCCACGTACTCCTCGCTCAGCGCCCACAGCCGCGCCGCTGCCGCGTCGTCGCGGCCCTGGGGCGCTTCCCTCGCCACTTTTTCCTGGCTGAAGTAGCGTCCGCTGAGCAGCAGCGAGGGGTCGGCGGCGAGGCGGATGCTCGTCCGTGCCCCCTGCTGCGGCGTGATGCCGAAGCGGTCCACCAGCCCCCACACCCGGCCGACCAGCCCGCCGTTGTTGTGCGCGAAGCCGCTGCGGACCAGCCCCGGATGCAGGCTGTTGCTCAGCAGCCCCGGCTCGCGGCGGGCCAGTTCGCGGGCGAACAGCACGTTGGCGAGCTTGCTCTGTCCGTACGCGGCCCAGCCCCGGTAGCCGCGCCGGAACTCCGGATCGTCCCAGCGCATCCGCCCCTGCGCGTGCGCCGCCGACGATACGGTGACGACCCGTCCCTGCCGCGACCCGCGCAGCAGCGGCAGCAGCTCCCGCGTCAGCAGGAAGGGGGCGAGGTGGTTCAGGGCCCAGGTCATCTCGGTGCCCCCCCGCGTTTCCTGCCGCTGGGCATAGAAGGCCCCCGCGTTGTTCACCAGCACGTCCAGCCGCCCTTCCCGCTCCCGGAACTCGGCGGCAGCGCGGCGCACCTCGCCCATCTCCGACAGGTCCGCCACGAGGTGCCCTGCCGCGCCCACCTCCCGCGCCGCGTCCTCGGTCTTCCGGGCGTTGCGGCCCACCACAAAGACCCGCGCCCCCATGCGCGCCAGCTCCCGCGCCGTCTCCTTGCCGATGCCCCCGGTCGCGCCCGTCACCAGCATCGTCTGTCCGCTCAGGTTGAAAGTCATACGCCCCAGCATAGGGAGCCGCCCGGCCTCCACACCGCGTCCGTGAAGACAGCACGGCCAAAAAGGACCGGCCGACCCCACGAGAAGTCGGCCGCGTCCGGCACCCTGGCGAGCTTCACCCGGCCCGCCTTGTTAGGTTGTGCTGATGGGTCCAGCATAGCGGGCGTGTGTCACAGGGATGTCACGGTGACGCAGGCCGTGACGGCTCTTCAGCGTTCAGCCAGGAAGTCTTCCAGGCTGGCATACAAATAGCTTGAGGGCCAGGGCGGAGGCTCATGCGGCTTCCAAGTCAGATGCACGCTGACCCAAGGGGCCTCCAGATCAGGCGCGTAGGCCAGAAAGTCGTCGTAACCCAGGCGCCGTGCCAGAAACTGGACATCTACACCGTGCAGGACATGGCCCTCGCTCACCTCAGCGTGCAACTCCCCAGCGAACATCTCGGCCTGTGGCGCTGTGAGCGGCTCATAGGGACGCTCAAGCTGCCCCAGCCGGTCCCAATCCTCGTCCGAGAGCCGCTCCCGCATCAAATCACCTCGCGGAACGCCACGCTCTGCGAGCGGTTCTGCAATTCCGAGCGCAGATACCCCAGCCGGGGATGCTCCAGCCGGGGGTCATGGGCGAGGATATGTTTCGCCAGCGCCCGCGCCTGCTCGATAATCTCCACGTCGCTGGCGAGGTCGCCCAGCCGCAGGTCGGGAATCCCGCTCTGGCGGGTGCCGCGAATCTCGCCGGGGCCGCGCAACTTCAGGTCCGCCTCCGCGATCACGAAGCCGTCGGTACTCCCCTCGATGATCTTGAGCCTTTGCCGGGTCTTCCTGGAGTGCTCGCCCGCGATCAGCACGCAGTAGCTCTGGGCGCTGCCCCGCCCCACCCGCCCCCGCAACTGGTGAAGCTGCGCCAGCCCGAACCGCTCGGCATTCTCGATCACCATCACGGTCGCGTTGGGCACGTCCACGCCCACCTCGATCACGGTGGTGGACACCAGCACGTCGAACTCGCGGGCGCGGAAGCGGTCCATCACGTGTTCCTTTTCCGCCGCCGTCATCTTGCCGTGCAGCAGCTCGGTGCGGGCTTCCGGCAGGATCACCTTCAGGTCATCGGCGAGCTGGGTGGCCGCCAGCAACTCCAGATTCTCGTTCTCCTCGATCAGCGCGGTGACCACGAAGGCCTGCCGCCCCTCCCGGATCTGCCGCATCACGAAGCCGTAGGCCTGCGCCCGGTGGGTGTCCTGAATCAGCTTCGTCTCGACCGGGGTGCGCCCCGGCGGCAGTTCGTCGATCACCGAGAGTTCGAGGTCCCCGTAGGCCGTCAGCGCGAGGCTGCGCGGAATCGGCGTGGCCGACATCACCAGCACGTCGGGGCGGCTGGAAAGCAACTTGCGCCGCTGCATCACCCCGAAGCGGTGTTCCTCGTCCACCACCGCCAGCCCCAGGTTGTCGAAGCGCACGTTCTCCTGAATCAGGGCCTGGGTGCCCACGACCACGTCCACGTCCCCCTCCGCGATGCGCGTTTGCATCTCCAGCTTCTGCCTCGGCGTCATCGCCCCCAGCAGCAGGCCCACCCGCACGTCGAGTTTGCCCAGGTACCCCACCAGATTCGCGTAGTGCTGCCGCGCCAGGATCTCGGTCGGGGCCATCAGCGCCCCCTGATAGCCGTCGCGCACGGCGAGGTAGAGGGCACACGCCGCCACCGCCGTCTTGCCGCTTCCCACGTCCCCCTGCACCAGCCTCGCCATCTGCCGCTCCGAGCGCATGTCGTCGGTGATCTCCAGCAGCACCCGCCGCTGCGCGTTCGTGAACGAGAAGGGCAGCGCCGACTCGAAGCGGGCGATATCGTCCGAGGTCGCCTGAAACCGCTTGCCCAGCAGCACGGCGTCCTCGCCCTGCAGCAGCATCCGCAGTTCCAGAAAGAGGTACTCGTCGAAGCGCAGCCGGTGTAGCCCGCGCTCCAGGTGCGCCTCGTCCCCCGGAAAGTGGATGCCCCACAGCGCGTCCCCCAGGTCGGTCAGCCCACGTTCGCGCCGCCAGTGGGCCGGGAGGTAATCGTCGGGCGGCGCGGCCTGCAAGGCCCGGAACGCCGCCCGGCGCAGAAACTCCTGCGAGATGCCGTCTTTGCTGTCATACACGCCCACGATCCGCCCGGTGCTGAGGCTCTCGCGCGCGTCCTCCACCGTCTCCAGATGCTCGACGCCCAGCTGCACGGAGCGGCCGAACTTCTTCACCCGCCCGGTCAGGACCAGCCGCGCTCCCTCCCTCAGCTGCCGCTCCACCCACGGCTGGTTGAACCACGACGCCTTGACCCGCCCGCCCGAGGGCGTTTCCAGCGTCACGTCCAGGATCAGCATGCCCGGCCTCGGCTTGCGGCGGCTCCTGGCGATCACCGTGCCCTCGACCGTGACCTTCTGGCCCTCCTCGACCTCCGCGAGGTCCGGCAGCGCCCGGCGGTCCTCGTGGCGGTGGGGGTAGGCGTGCAGCACGTCCC
The DNA here is from genome assembly GCF_030271215.1 of Deinococcus rhizophilus. Lineage (GTDB taxonomy): Bacteria > Deinococcota > Deinococci > Deinococcales > Deinococcaceae > Deinococcus > Deinococcus rhizophilus. The sequence continues at coordinate 7,322 of NZ_JASNGB010000146.1, forward strand.
GCACGGTGTGCAGCCCCAGCGAGGCCAGTTTGCGCGCGCCCCCCGGCCCGGTGTCGAGCCGCGAGACCTCGGCGTCCAGCGGGAGCC
>NZ_JASNGB010000147.1 GCF_030271215.1 Deinococcus rhizophilus
GGGGCGGCGGTGGCGCTCGCGTTCGCGGCCCGGTTCCCGGAGCGGGTGCGCGGGCTGGTGCTGGTGTCGCCCACGGCCTACCCCGCGCCCGGCCTGACCCGGCCCCTCGCCTACGTGCCGCTGGTGCCCGTGCTGGAAACGCTGCTCACGCGGGTGCTGCTGCTGCCCATCGGCCGGGTGGTGGCGTGGCTGGAGGGGGGCCGGGCCTTTCACCCCGCCCCGATCCCGCCCGAATGGCACGCGATGATGCTGGCCTTTTCGCGCCGCCGGGGACAGGTTCACGCGCTGGCCTGGGAGAACCGCACGCTGGCGCAGGAACTCGGGGCGCTGGGACCAGGCTACCCGGAGCTGCACGTCCCTGCCGTCGTCCTCGCTGGGGCGCACGACCGCCTCACGCCTGCCGGGGCCCATGCGGTTCCCCTCGCGGCGGCCTTGCCGCAGGCCCGGCTGCACGTCTTTCCCGACGGCGGCCACCAGCTTCACTGGACCCACCCGGCCGAGGTGGTGCGGGCGGTGGTGGAGGTCCTGGAGGCGGCGGGGACAAGCGGGGCGCCCGCTCCACTTGTCCCCGCCGCCCGCCGCTAGACTCCCCGCATGTTGAGTGGCGTGCTGGAGCGGCTGGGCGAGTACGGCGATCAGGTGCCGCGTTACACGGCCCCGCGTTGCCTGCTGGAGCGGCAGGCGGTGGGCGGCTGCGACGCCTGCCACGTCACCTGCCCGCACGGGGCGATCACGCTGAAGGGCCACCGCATCGCCATTGACCCCGCGCTGTGCACGGGCTGCGGCCTGTGCGTGCAGGTCTGCCCGTCGGGAGCGCTGGAATATGACCTCACCCTGCCCCTCCAGAGCGTGCGCGACGGTGGGCAGGGGGCAGAAGCAGAAGGCGAGGCCACCCTCACCTGCTCGCAAAGTGGGGCGGGCGGTCCGGCGCTGACCTGCCTGGGGCGCGTGACCCCTGCCGTGGTCGCCGCCGCCGGGGCCTGGGGCACCCCGCTGACCCTGCTGCACGGGGACTGCGCGGGCTGCCCGGTCGGTGCTCCCGACGTGCCGGAGCGCCTGACCCGCGTGGTGGAGGAAGCGCAGACCCTCCGCGAACCCACCGGACGCCCCGCCGAGGTCACCGTCCGCCCCGCGACCCCCGACGACCGCGACCGGGCGGGCCGGGTCAGCCGCCGGGGGGCCTTCGCCACCCTGTTCCGGGCGGGGCGGCAGCAGGTCGCGGGGCTCTTGCCCGAGCGCCCGCTGCCCTTCGTGGACTGGAGCGTGCCGCAGGAGCGCGTGCCGGAGGAATGGCGCTGGCGGCGTCGTGCGCTGGTGCCCGCCCCGGCCCCCGATGCCTCCGTCTGGTGGCCCGCGCCCCNTTCCGGGCGGGGCGGCAGCAGGTCGCGGGGCTCTTGCCCGAGCGCCCGCTGCCCTTCGTGGACTGGAGCGTGCCGCAGGAGCGCGTGCCGGAGGAATGGCGCTGGCGGCGTCGTGCGCTGGTGCCCGCCCCGGCCCCCGATGCCTCCGTCTGGTGGCCCGCGCCCCTGGTGGACGACAAGTGCATCGACTGCCCGGTCTGCTCCAACGTCTGCCCCACCGAGGCGATCACCCGTGAGTTCAAGCCCGAGGGCGGCGCCCGCCTGCTGCTCGACCTCGCCGCCTGCACGGGCTGTATGGCCTGCGTGCGCTCCTGCCCTCCCCAGGCCATGCACCCCCAGCGCGAGTGGCTCCCGGTGGCCTTCGACGCGCCGCTGCTGATCCGGGACAGCGACAGCGTGATGTGACCCGGCGGGTCCACCGTGACCCGCGTCCCCGCGCCCCTTTCCCGTCCCCGCCTACACTGGGAGGCGTGTTCGCCGCCCGCTCCCCCTACGCCCGACTGGAGGGGTTCCTGCGCGACATCCTGGGGGGCGGTGCGGCGCTGCTGCACGAGGAGGCCCCCGCCCCCGCCCGCACGGTGGGGGCGGCCGATCTGGGCTGGTCCCCCGCCGTGCAGCGCGGCTTCGGCTTCCCGGAGGTCTACAGCCACCAGGCCGAGACCTACCGCCGGATGCGGGGCGGCGAGCACGTCATCCTGACGACGCCCACCGCGAGCGGTAAGACCGGGGCCTTCTTTCCGGCGGTGTTCGAGCGGCTGGAGCGCGATCCGGAGGCGACGGCCCTCTTCGTCTATCCCCTGGTGGCGCTGGGGCAGGACCAGCGCGACAAGCTGGCAGTCTTCCGCGAGCGCGGCGGCTTCGGGTGGGACATCGCCGCCTTTCAGGGCACCGCGCAGCCCGGCGAGGTCTTCCGCGACGACGTGCGAATGGTCACCGCGACCCCCGACAAGCTGCACTGGTCGCTGACCCACCCCCGGGTGCGCGAGTTCCTGCGGCGGCTCTCCTTCATCGTGCTGGACGAGGCCCACACCTACCGGGGCGGTTTCGGCTCGGAGGTCGCCGGGATGCTGCGGCGGCTCCTGGGGCTGGCCCGCGCGCTGGGGGCGAACCCGCAGGTCGTGCTGTCCACCGCCACCATCGGCAACCCCGCCGAGTTCGCCCGCGAGCTGGTGGGCGTGGAGGCCACCCAGGTCAGCGAGTCGGGAGCCGCCCGGCACGGCAAGCGCTATTACCTCGCGGACCACCGGGGGCAGCCCCGGCGCTTCTGGGACGCGGTCATCAGCGCGAGTGTGGGGCGGAATCTCAAGGTGCTGGCCTTCTTCCGGGGGCGCTCGCGGGCGGCGCGGCTGTATTCGACCTACCGGGCGCAACCGCTGAACCGCTCGCACGTCCACCTCTACATGGCGGGCACCTCCGACCGCGAGGGCCGCCTGACCGAGTTCCGCCGGGCCAAAAGCGGCGTGATGTTCGCCACCAACGCGCTGGAGGCGGGGGTGGACATCGGCGACCTGGAGGTCGTCATCATCGACGGCTACCCCGGCTCGCGCATGGCCTTCCGGCAGATGGCAGGGCGAGCGGGGCGAATCGCGCCGGGCCTGGTGCTGTACCTGCCCGCGCTGAACGAGCAGGGCGTCCCGCAGCCGGTGGACGCCTTCTATTCCAACGCGGAGAATTTCCGCGAACTTGTCACCGGCCCCATCGAGAAGGCCGTCGTGGAGGCCGAGAATCCCTACCTCGCCCCCCGGCACCGCGCCCGCGCGAACGAGGAATGCCGGGCGGCGGGCCTTCCGGCGGACCTCGCGCCCGGCCCGCGCTACTGGAACCTGCGCGGGGAGGGCAGCGCCAAGTTCGCGGTGATCGAGGAAACGGACTGGGTGCACAAAGGCCCCCGCGCCTTCGACACCCCGCTGGAGTCCCCCAGCCAGCACTACGCCCTCACCGAGAAACACGAGGGGGCGGTGTTCACCCTCGACGGGCAGGGCTACAAGGTTACCCGCTGGGAGGATCACCCCGCCGGAACCGCGATCCTGGTGGAGAAGTACGACGCGGCCAACCTCTTCACGCGCGGGCTGTACGCCATCGAGGTCAGCCCGGTGAAGATGGGGGAATGGGTGCGGCGGGGGCCGCTCGCCTACCGCCACGGCGAGGTGGTGATCCGGCGGCGCTACGCGGGCTACATGATGATGCGGCAGGTCTTCGAGCGCGTCTGCACCGGCTGCGACCGCGAGCCGGAGCCCACCGAGCGGGTCTGCCGCGCCTGCGGGGGCCGCATTCAGGACCGCATGCAGGACCACAAGCTCTCCGAGCACCTCTACGACGAGCCGCTGGAACTCCCCCCCTTCCGCACCGCCGCACTGGAAGTCGGCGTGGACGCCCGCGCCACCGAGAAGCCCACGGCGGTCGCCCATACCCTCAAGCACCTGCTGCAAAAGGTCACGCCCGAGCGGGTCGCCTGCGACGAGAACGATCTCGCGGGCGCGTTTCGCCCCGACCGCGACAACTACTTTTTCCTGTACGACGACTGGGCAGGCGGCCTGGGCGTCAGCCGCCGCGCTTTCGAGAGTCTGGAGGACCTGCTGCGCCGGGCGCTCGACCTCGCGGCCAAGACCTGCTGCAGGGAGGCGCACGGTTGCTACGAGTGCATCGCCGTGAGCCGCTGCTACAGCCCCTTTCTCGCCAGCGGCGAGCGCCGTCCCACCGACAAGCCCGCCACCCGCGCCTTCCTGGAAGCCCTGCTGGGCGTCGAGCGGCTGCCGCAGCCCGAACCCGACGCGGCGATCCTTCCCGACGTTCCGGCCCTGCCCCCCTCCTGGCCCCTGCAAGCCCGCGAGCTGCTCGACCTGCACGGCCTCTCGCTGCCGGAAGTCAGCGCCCGCCTCGGCATCCCGAGCCGCGAGCTTCAGCGGGCAGTCAGCACCACCCAGCCTCTGCGGCTGCGCCACGCCAAGTTCGGCGAGGGTGTGTTCCTGCAGGGCTTCCACGCCGGGGACCGCCGCGAGGTGCTGGTCTATTTTCCCGGCGTGGGGCAGAAGCGGCTGCTGCTGAAGTTCGCGGGCCTGACGGTGGTCGAGAAGGCGGCGCCCGCTCCTGTGCCGGGCGGTTGACCCACTGCGCGGGGCGTGGCTATACTCCCTTTCGCCTCGTCACAGGGGACTGCACTGTTCTAGGGATATGGTGTAATGGCAGCACAACAGATTTTGGATCTGTTTGTCTAGGTTCGAATCCTGGTATCCCTGCCACACTGGGCCGCCTCCGGGCGGCTCTTTGCTGTTGTGCCGGGGCAGATGAGTTCAAAGGCGAGCCTCCTCACGTTCAGTCAGCCAGCGTTCACGCCACGTCAGGCGGGCGGGCCTACGCTGGCGGCAGCAGCCCGGAAAGCGCGACCCGGATGGACAATTCCGCGCCGCTTCCGCTGCCAGGAGACGCCATGAAGAAGCCCGCCTTGATCCTCGCCCTGACCGCTTCCGTGTTCTCCAGCCTCGCCCTGCCCGCGCAGGCCGCGCCCAAGCTCAGCACCCAGAGCATCATCGTGAACCCGGTGCCCACCACGCTGGAGGGCCGCGTCTGGGTGGACCGCGACACCAGCGGCACCCGCACGCCGACCTACCGCATCGGCGACCGCATCCGGCTCTCGGTCAGTGTCAACGAGAACGCCTACGTGTACCTCTTCTGCCTCAGCCCCGACGGCACGGTGGACCAGATCTTCCCCAACCGCCTGGGCAGCGGCAACTATGTCCGCAAGGGCGAGGTCCGCAGCTTCCCGTCGAACAGCGACAACTTCGTCTTCAACGTGGGCGGCCCCGCCGGGCTGAACAAGGTGCTGCTGATCACCAGCCGCCGCCAGCTCAACCTCTCCGAACTCAGCACCTTCAGCGCCGGGGACGCCTTCGCCACCGTCAAGCCTCAGGGCAGCCAGCAACTCGCCCAGGCGCTCAGCATCGTGGTGAACCCCATCGCGCAGCCTCTTCCCCAGCAGGACTGGATCAGCGACGTCGCCTTTTTCAACGCTGTGCGCTGAGGATCAGCGTTTCGGGCCGGGCATCCTGCGGGGTGCCCGGTTTTCCTGGGTCAGAACGTAAAAGGCCCGGTCCTCCTCCCGCGCGAGGTCAGTCACGGCGTAACCACGCCCCAGATAGGTGCCCAGCGCCGCCCGCAACGCGAGCCGCCAGGCCAGCCGCACGTCGTCGGACAACGGCTCGGCGTAGAGGGGCACTTCCGCGAGGAGGCGTGGGGAGGCGGCCTCCAGACGGGCCGGGCCAGGAACGTCGGCCTTCCCCTCCAGCACGACCTCCCCTTCCAGTCCGGGGGAGGGCCGCTCGGCATGAGGCAGGGTGAGGTCCCACTCCACCATCAGGCGGTCGGCGGGAAAGGCTGTCTCCGGGGCTTCCCCCAGCGCGTACCAGTCCGGGTGATAGCTCACCGCCCGCGCTCCCAGCTTGCCCAGATTCAGCCGGGCATTGCGGGGCACCAGCGGATCGAAAGTCCACGTCATCCGCGTGAGGCCCTGCGCCAGCACCCGCTCCCGCTGCGCGAGCTTCAGTGCGACGGCCGCCCCACTCCCGCGCCACCCGGGAAGCACGGCCAGCAGGTGCGAGTGGTGCCAGACCTCGCCGCCCCGCAACGCTGGAAAGCCGTAGGCCAGGCCGAAGGGCGTCTCCGGGTCGTCTTGCGGGTAGGCGCCCAGCACCACCCCCCCCGTGTGCGCCCCGATGCGGAGCATGGTGGCAGGCAGCACCTCGCGGTCAGGGTAGCCCCAGGCCCCGACCTGCACGGCCTCCAGCGCCCGCATCGCCCAGGGACCGGTCACGTCCCGGACCACGAAGGCCCGCCCTCCCGTCAAGCCCGCAGCTCCTCGTGCAGCTCGGCCCGGCCCGCCACGAACTCGCGGTTCAGCGTGACCCCGATGCCGGGACCGGGGGGCACCGGCATCCGCCCATCGGTGGCCTCCAGCGCCTCGTTCACCACGTCCGTCTCCCAGTAGCGGCTGGCACTGCTCGTGTCGCCCGGCAGCGCGAAATTGGGCAGCGTGGAAAGGTGGATGTTGTGCGCCCGGCCCACGCCGCTTTCCAGCATGCCCCCGCACCACACCGGGGCACCGAAGCTGGCGGCCACGTCATGCACCCGCCGCGCCTCGGCGTGCCCGCCCACCCGCGCGACCTTCACGTTGATGACCCGCCCCGCCCCCAGCGCCAGCCCCTTGCGGGCGTCGGCGGCGCTCGTCACGCTCTCGTCGAGGCACAGCGGCGTGCGCAGGCGGCGCTGCAATTCGGCGTGGTCCACGAGGTCGTCCCAGGCGAGCGGCTGCTCGATGTAGGTCAGGTCGTAGGCGTCCAGCGCGGCCAACCGTCCGGAGTCGGCCAGCGTGTAGGCGCTGTTGGCGTCCACCGTCAGCCGGATGCCGGGGAAGGCCTCCCGCACCGCCCGCACCGGCTGCACGTCCCAGCCGGGCTTCACCTTCAGCTTGATGCGGCGGTAGCCCTGTTCCACATGCCGCCGCACGATCTCCACCGTCGCGGCCTCGTCCGGCTGGATGCCCAGACTCACGCCGACCTCCACCTCCGTCTTGGTGCCGCCCAGCAGGGTGCCCAGCGGCACGCCCAGCGTCCGTGCCCACAGGTCCCAGGCCGCCATCTCCACCATCGCGCGGGCCATACGGTTGCCCCGGAAGGGCCCCAGCGCGGCTTCCAGCGCCTGCGGGTTGGCGAAGGTCTGGCCCAGCACGCGTGGCAGGAACACCTCGCGCAGCAGGGCCAGCGCTCCGGTGATCGTCTCCTCGCGGTACATCGGCGCAGGCTCCATCGTCCCCTCGCTCAGCCCCGACACCCCCTCGCCGTGCAGCGTCAGCAGCGGCACCAGCTTCTCGGTCTGCACCCCGAAGCTGGTCTCGAACCGGAACTTCAGCGGCAGACGCACCAGCGTGACCTCGGCGGCCTCGATCTTGAACATGCCCAAGTATGTCCACCCAGCCCTGGGTTTTGGGAGGATATGCAGACTCGGGCGGGGGGAGTTGACAGGCGTGGGGGCGGGGTGT
>NZ_JASNGB010000148.1 GCF_030271215.1 Deinococcus rhizophilus
GGCGCCTGCCGGTGCCCCGCGCCACCAGAGCGGCGGCCTCCTGCGCCGAGCGGCCACGGGCAACGATCTCGGGGCGGCCCACCCCGGCCTGCCAGCGTTCCAGCAGCGTCTCGATGCGGCTGAGGCGGGCGAGCTGCGCGGGGCGGTCGGGGCCAGCCTGCGCGGCGGCTCCCTCCCGCAGGGTGGCCAGCATCTGTGGCAGGGCGGTGGTCGCCTCGCGGTAGGGCGTCAGGAACGCGGCCTGCCCGGTGATGACGTACCCGCGCACCCCGGTCTCGAGGTCGAGGGTCAGCCGCAGGGCCGCCTCCATGCGGGCGAGCTGCCCGCGCGAGTGCGCCGCCTGCGCCGTAGCCTGTGCGCGGGCCTCCACCGCCGCCGAGAGCTGCAGGCCCGCCACCGTCAGCAAGATCCACACCGGAAGCTGGGGCAGCAGGAGCAGGGGGGCCAGGCGCATCACTCCCCAGAGTAAGGGCGGCCTCTTGCAGCCGTCTGACAGCGGTCACCACAGGCAGCGGTTGGAGTGGAGCGGAGTGGAAGGGGGGGCTGTCCTTCCTTCAGCGGAACGGCACACCGCTGTGACCACACACGGACATGGGCGGCAAGAAAGCGGCTCCCTCCCGCACGCCGACAGGAGGGAGCCGCCCGCAGGCCCGGGCTTACCGCCCGCACCCCGCCGCGATCTCGGCCGCGAGTGCGCCGACGTCCTGCCCGCCCTGCACGGCCTGTATAAAGGCGCTTCCCACGACCACCCCGTCCGCGACCGAGGCGACCTGCCGGGCGGTCGCCGCGTCCTTCACGCCGAAGCCCACCGCCACGGGCACCCGCGCGTGCTGCCGGGCCAGCGCCAGCATCGCGGGCACCTCGGCCAGCGCCGACCCCTCGCGCGTCCCGGTGACCCCGGTGACCGACACCGCGTACAGGAAGCCCGTGCACGCCTCGGCCACCAGCTTCACCCGCTCGGGCGTGCTCGTCGGCGCAATCAGGAAGGTGACCGCCAGCCCGTGCTCGGCGGCGAGGTCCGCGATCTCCAGGTCCTGGTCGGGCGGGAGGTCGGGGAGGATCAGGCCGTCCACCCCCGCCTCCTGCGCGAGCCGCATGAACTCGCGCGGGCCGACCGCGTAGATGGGGTTGACGTAGGTCATCAGGGCAATGGGCGTGTCGTGCCGCCGCCGCAGGTCGCGCACCAGTTCCAGCGTGCGCCGGGTGCTCGTGCCGCCCGCCAGCGCCTGCTCGGACGCCCGCTGGATGGTGGGGCCGTCGCCCAGCGGATCGGAATACGGAATCCCGACTTCGAGGATGTCCGCGTGCGCGAGCAGGGCGTCCGCCACTGCCGGGAACCCGGCGGCGCTGGGGAACCCGCCCGTCATGAAGGGGATGAAGGCCGCGCGGTTCCCGGCCCTCGCGCGGGCAAACGCCGCGTGAATACGCTCGGCCCCCCGCGTCAGCGTGGCGGTCATGCCAGCACCTCCGCGATGAGCTGTTCCGGGCCTTTGTCCAGCAGGCCCGCGTCCCGTTCCTTTTCCAGCAGGCGCATCACCTCGGCCNCCCGCGTCAGCGTGGCGGTCATGCCAGCACCTCCGCGATGAGCTGTTCCGGGCCTTTGTCCAGCAGGCCCGCGTCCCGTTCCTTTTCCAGCAGGCGCATCACCTCGGCCACGTCCTTGTCGCCGCGCCCGGAGAGGTTGACCACGATGAGGCCCTCCGGCCCCAGCTCCGGCGCGAGCTGCACGGCGTGGTAGATCGCGTGGGCACTTTCCAGCGCGGGAATGATGCCCTCCAGCCGGGTGAGCAGTTGCAGGGCTTCCAGCGCCTGCGCGTCGGTGACGGGCACGTACTCGGCCACGCCGGTTTCGCTGTAGTGGCAGTGCTCCGGCCCGATGCCGGGGTAGTCCAGCCCCGCGCTGACCGAGTGCGGCGGGACGATCTGGCCTTCCGGGTCGTTGAGGAGGTACATCATCGAGCCGTGCAGGACGCCCACGCGCCCCCCCGCGACGGAGGCCGCGTGCCGCCCGCTGTCCACGCCCTCCCCGGCGGCCTCGGTGCCGATCAGGCGCGGGCGCTGCTCCTGGGGAAGGTAGGCATAGGGGGCGAAGATGCCGATGGCGTTCGACCCGCCGCCCACGCAGGCGACCACGGCGTCGGGGGCGGAGCGGCCCTCCAGCTCGGAAAGCTGCACCTTGACCTCCTCGCCGATCACGGCCTGAAAGTCGCGCACCATCGCCGGGTAGGGGTGCGGCCCCACCACGCTGCCCAGGATGTAGAAGGTGTCGCGCACGTGGGTGACCCAGTCGCGGATCGCCTCGTTGGTGGCGTCCTTGAGGGTCGCGGTGCCGGAGGTGACCTCGCGGACCTCGGCGCCCAGCAACCGCATCCGGAAGACGTTGAGGGCCTGGCGGCGGATGTCCTCGGCGCCCATGTACACGATGCATTCCAGCCCCAGCAGCGCGGCGGCGGTGGCCGAGGCGACCCCGTGCTGCCCGGCGCCCGTCTCCGCGATCACGCGCTTCTTGCCCATCCGCACGGCGAGCAGCGCCTGCGCCAGACAGTTGTTGATCTTGTGGGCGCCCGTGTGGTTGAGGTCCTCGCGCTTGAGGTAGATCCTCGCCCCACCCGCGTGTTCGGTCAGCCGCCGGGCAAGGTAGAGGGGACTGGGGCGGCCCACGAACTCGCGCAGCAGGCGGTCGAGCTCGCCCAGAAAGGCAGGGTCCTGCTTGGCGTCGAGGTAGGCCCGCTCCAGTTCGTCGAGGGCCGGAATCAGCGTCTCGGGCACATAGCGCCCGCCGAAGCGCCCGAAGCGGCCCCGCGCGTCGGGCTGCGGGTAGGCTGGAAGAGACAGAGACATGCTGTCCAGGGTAGACGGCGAGGCCCAACCCCGGCCAGAGAAACTTAGACAACCGGTCTAGATTTGTGGCAGACCTGACCATCCCGCCTGGTCCAGAGTCCGCCGCCACAGCGGCAGCAGGTCAGGCGCGGTGACCCTCTCCGGCACCTCCCACCCCAGCGAACGGGCCAGCGCCGCGAGAACACGCCCGGCGTCCTCTCTCCCCTCGCGCAGGGCCTGCACCGGGGGGGCCCCGCCCCGCTTGGCGAGGCGTTCGCCCCGGAAGTCGGTCATCAGCGGAACGTGGAGGTACCTCGGCGTGGGGAGGCCCAGGGCCCCCTGCAGGGCGACCTGCCGGGGCGTCGCCGTCCACAGGTCCAGCCCGCGCACCACGTCCGTCACGCCGGTCGCCGCGTCGTCCACCACCACCGCGAGGTGATAGGCGTAGACGCCGTCGTTCCGCTGCAGCACGAAGTCACCCACCTCGCCGGGGAGGTGCTGACAGAGCGTTTCCCCGGTCAGGGCGTCACGCACGCACACCGTCCGGTCGGGCACCCGCCAGCGCCGGGCGGCGGGACGGCCCGGATTCACGGTTCCCGCGCGGCAGAGGCCCGGATACACCGGCTCGGTGCCGTGGGGTGCCCCGGCACTTTCCTGAATGGCCTGGGCGATCTCGCGGCGGGTGCAGGTGCAGGGGTAGGTCTCCCCCGCCGCCGTGAGCCGGGCGAGGGCCTCGGCGTAGACCTCCAGCCGCCCGGACTGCCGCGTTTCGGCGTCCCAGTCCAGCCCCAGCCACTCCAGATCGCGCCGGGTCACGTCGAAGGCCCAGGGCCGCACCCGCCCGGTGTCGAGATCCTCGAATCTCAGCAGGTGCCGCCCGCCCAGCGCCCGCGAGTGCAGCCACGCGAGCAGGGCGGTCCGGGCGTTGCCCAGGTGCATCGCGCCCGTCGGACTGGGGGCGAAGCGGCCCACGGCGGCTGGGCGGGATTCGGACATGGGCAAGAGGGTAGAGCAGCCGGGAGCCTTACGGGGCAGGCCACGGGGGAGCTGATCAAAGGGGAGGGGGGAGCCAACCCGCCGCTCCCCCCTCACCCTCAGCCCTCGGCTCAGAAGGGCGTCAGGACCCGGTGACCTGCTGCACGACTTCCTCGGGGGTGCGCCACACGCGCTCGGCGTCGGCCACCGCCGAGAGACTGCCCCCCGCGCTCACGCCGCCCAGGCTGGCCCGGACATTGACGCCGAGTTCGAGGGCGTTCCAGCCGGGTTGCGCGGTCACGTCCACCGTGACGGGCACGGCCGTCCCCACCCCGGCGAAGTCCTGCACGACCTGCCCGCAGTCCACCGTGCCGCTCAGGCGGGTGGGGCGGCTCACGTACAGGTAGACGCGGCCCGAGAAGGTGCCTGACGCGAAGCTGGTGCGCTCGGCCTGCGCGGCGAATACGGTCGCCGCCTGCGAGCCCTGCGGGGTCAGGCCCAGGAAGGCGTAGCTGCCCGCCCCCGCGTCGCTGCTCAGGACGCTGCCCGTGCAGCCCAGCCCCGAGAGGGCGTCGCTGGGGGAGCGCAGCAGGGGCGTCAGGGCCGCTTCTCCCGGCAGGGGCAGGGAGAAGCGGCCGTCGGGGGCCACCTCCGCCCGCGCCAGCACCTGCCCACCCGGCCCCGTCAGCGCGACGCTGCCCGTACCCGACCAGCGCGAGATGTCCCCCGGAATCTGGGTGACCGGCTGCGCGGGAGCGGCGGGGGTGGCCCCCAGCGAAACGGTCCGGGGAGCGCAGCCCGCGAGCAGCAGGGCACCCGCGATCAGGGCGGCCGTGCGCTTCACTGGAGGGCCTGCCCGACTTCGGCGAGGGTCAGCCAGGTGTTCAGGTCGGTCAGGGTGCGGGTGACCGTACCGCTAGCGCTAGGGCCGCCAAAACCGTAACTGCCCGTTGCGCTTATTTTCAACTTGATCCAGCCAGGCACCGTCTTGACGTTAACAGTGATAGGCGCCGTCAGACCAGCGACTCGGCAATTGATTCTGCCTGTTACTGTGACCACTCGATCTGTATACAGCCACGCACGGGCATCAAAGGAGGCTGATAAAGGACCACTCCTCGTGAGGCTTGCTGCCGCCACCTCACGCGCCCCGGCCCCACCGCCCTCGGCCCGCAGGGTGAAGAAGAGCAGACCGCGTGCAGCGGGATCACTCACCGTCAGCCCAGCGGACGTGCAGTTCAGGTCGGAAAGGCCCTGCTCCAGCGTCTCGGGAATGGAACGGGTCTGGGCCTCGACCAGCGGCCCGGTCGGCAGCGTGAGGCGGAAGCTGCCCGCCGCGTCCACCGGAGCGCTCGCCAGCGGCACCAGCGGCAGGAGGCCGGTCAGGGCCACGCTGCCCGAAGTGCCGCTCTGCCAGGTCTGAATACGGCCTGAGACGGTGGTCTCGGCGGGCGCGTTGTCGGGGACGCGTTCGGGACCGCCCCCGCAGGAGGCGAGCAGGAGGGACAGGGCCGTCAGGGCACCGAGTTTTCTCATGGACGTCAGCCTAGTGCATCCCGGCTGACGGGGAGATGGGAAAATCGCGCCCGGCCTCATCTCCCCCTATCTCCCCCGGCGCGACCGCGATCACCGTGCGCCCGCGCACCTGCCCGGCCAGAATCTGCTCGGCCAGGGCGGGCACGTCCGAGAGGGGCCGCACCTGGGTCACGTCCGCGAGTCTGTCGGCGGGCAGGTCACGGGCCAGCCGCTCCCAGGCTGCGCGGCGCCTGGGGGTGGGGCAGGTCACCGAGTCAATGCCCAGCAGGCTCACCCCCCGCAGGATGAAGGGGAAGACGGTCGTGGGGAGGGCGCCGCCGCCCGCCAGCCCGCAGGCCGCGACCGCCCCGTGGGTGCGGGTGCCCGCGATGGCCCCGGCGAGGGTCTCGCCGCCCACCGAGTCCACGACCCCGGCCCAGCGTTCCTTTTCCAGGGGGCGCCTGAGCGCGGGCAGCTCGTCGCGGCCGATCACGTTCGCCGCGCCCAGCGAGCGCAGGTAGCCCTCCTCCTGCGTCCGCCCGGTGCTGGCCGTCACCGTGAACCCCGCCGCCGCGAGCAGCGCGACCGCCATGCTGCCCACCCCGCCCGCCGCGCCCGTGACCAGCACCTCGCCCCGGTCCGGGGTCACCCCGTGCTCCTCCAGCGCCAGCACCGCCAGCATCGCCGTGAAGCCCGCCGTGCCCACGCTCATGGCCCACCCGGCGTCCGTGCCGGAGGGCAGCAGCACCAGCCATTCGGAGCGGACGCGGGCGTACTCGGCGTAGCCGCCGTCCTGCCGCTCGCCGATGCCCCAGCCCGTCAGCAGGACGCCCTGACCGGGGGCATAGGTGCCCGTCTCGTCGGACACCACCTCGCCCGCCAGGTCGATGCCGGGGGTCATGGGGTAGGACTTCAGGACGCCGGGGCGCCCGGCCACCGCCAGCCCATCCTTGTAGTTGAGGCTGGAGTGGGTCACCCGGACCACCGTGTCGCCGGGCGGCAGGTCGGCGGGAGTGAGGCTCTGGAACTCGGCGCGGACACCCGCGTCTTCCTTGACGGCCCGCAGGGCACGGAAGGTCTCGGGCAGGGTGAGCTGGGACATGGAGGGCACCTCGGGAGAGTTGGAGTGCCCCAGGGTAGCGCGGCGAGGGACGCCTCAGCGCACGTCCTCGAACTCGGTCACGGCCAGCGAGAGCGCGTCGGTCGTGGTGGCCTGGTAGCCCGCCCAGACCCGCCACAACTCGGCCAGCGCCCGCCGGGCGGCTTCCAGCGCGGCCTGCACGCCGGGCGTGGGTTCGTCCCCCGAGGCGGCCAGGGCCACCGTGAGGTGCAGCTTGGCGCCCAGGTAGCGGGTCTGCTCGCCGCGCGTACCGTCGTAGACGTACACCACGTCGTCCCAGCCCGGCGCGAAGGTCTCCCAGATCAGCCGGGTCACCGCCGCGTGACTGCCCAGGCACAGGGTCGCGGCAGGCAGGCCGCCGGGGGCCAGGAGGCCGCGCTCCCCGCAGTGGTCGGCCGCCAGACCGCTCACGTCACGGTCCACGCCCGGCAGGAAGCGGGAGAGGATGTCGGCGCGGGCCGCGTCGCGGGGAGACTGGCGCATAGTCCGCCCACTCTATTCTGTTTTGGACGAACTGACGAGGGGGGACATGCCCGGAGCGGGGATCGCCTACCCTGCGGGCCATGACGCGCCGCTCTGCCCTGCCCGCCGACCTCGAAGCCGTGACCGTGCGGGCAGAGGCGGTCATCCGCGCCCACACGGACCCCTGCGAGGCCTCCGGGGACGTGACCCCGGAGGCGGGGGCCGCGCTGCGGGCCAGCGGGTACACCCGGCTGACCCTGCCGCGTGAGGCCGGGGGGCTGGGAGCGACCCTGGAGGAGTACGCCGAGGCCCAGCGGCGGTTGGGGGAGGCGGGCGCGGCGCTCGCGCTGGTGCTGGCGATGCACACCCAGGTGGTGGGGGCCGCCTTTCAGGGCCGGACGCTGCCGGAACCGATGCTGGCGGCGCTGGCGGAGGCGAGCGTGGAGGGGCGGCTGGTCAACGCGCTGGCGAGCGAGCCGGAACTGGGCAGCCCCTCGCGCG
>NZ_JASNGB010000149.1 GCF_030271215.1 Deinococcus rhizophilus
GGAGGCGGCAGCGGCGGCAGAGCGCGGGCAGCTCTCCCCCACCGGGCGCTACGCGTGGTTCAGCCTGCGGCTGCTGGCGGGCACCCGGCGCACCGGGACCTCGGCCATCGCCGACGCCCTCGACGGCGAGCGGACCCTGGGAGAACTGCTGGCCCTGGGGCACTCGGTGGAGGACCTGCGGGCCTACCTGCTGGCCGAGGTCCGGGCCGGTCTGCGCTTTCCGGGGACCGGCTGGGTGCTGCGCGACCTGATCTGGGAAGGGCAGCATCCGGGATAGGACGACCGGCAGGGGCAGGGGGCGGATGCGCAGCCGATGCGTCCGCCCCCTGCCCTGTGGCCGGACTACAGCCCGGTGGGCAGCGGCGCACCAGCCGCTCGACGAGGTGATCCCGTCTGATTCCTGCACATCCAGAAAAGCGATGGATGCGCATCCATCGCCCGGAACCCGTATGAGCGGTACGAGGACCTGCCCTTCGCAGGACAAAGGGCGGCCCTCACCGGAGAGCCGCCCTGAGAGGGAGGAGTCAGGACCGCAGGTCGGGCGGGCTGCCCTCGCCCTCCTCCTCGAATTCCAGTTCGATGCGGGCGCGGCAGTGCGGGCAGGTCACCACGCTGACGGCGCTGCCGTCCCCGGCCTCCAGGGTGGGCGAGGCGGCGAGCAGGTCCTCGGTCACGTCGAATTCCTCGCCGCAGGCCGGGCAGACGGTCAGGATGCCCAGCAGTTCGAGTTCGAAGTCCTCGCCGCCGCCGTTGCGGGTGACCTCCATCTCGGCGTGGCAGGAGTCGCACACGATCACGTCGCCGGGGCGCAGCTCCGCGCGGTCCTCGCCCGTGAGTTCAAGCACCTCCGCGCACACCGGGCAGTCGATTTCCAGGGTCGCCATGCCCCCAGTGTACGGGGCCCCCAGTGTGCGGGGGGCCGGGCGCCCTATCCTGAGGGCATGATCCGACTGGACGAGACCCCGCTGCCCGGCGTGGGCGTGCGGCACGACTTTGATGGGCGCTTCGGCAAGCGCGTGGGCGTGATCACCCACCGCGACGGGCGGCGCGAGATTTTCGTCGCCCGCCGCGACGACCCCGACGCCTGTGCCCAGAGCATCGTCCTGAGCGAGGAGGAGGCCGAGGCGGTCGCCGACCTGCTGGGCGGCTCGACCATCACCCGGCACGTGTCCAAACTCACCCAGGATATCGAGGGGCTGGCGATGGACTGGGTGCCGGTCTCGGGACTCAGCCCCTACGCCGGGCACGCGCTGGGCGACACCATGATGCGCACCCGCACGGGCGCGAGCATCGTGGCGGTGATGCGCGAGGCACAGGCCATTCCCGCCCCCGGCCCCGACTTTCCGCTGCAGGCGGGCGACACGGTGGTCGTCGTGGGGACGCCGAACGGGGTGGTGCGGGCCGCGCGGCTGCTGGGCGGCGGAGAGTGAGCGTCCCGGCCCCCCCACTGCTGGCCGTGAGGCGACACCGTGCCCCTCGCTGAGCTGTTCCTGGAACTCGGCGCGGTCATCCTCGCGCTGGCCTTCGTGGGGCGGGCGGCGGGGCGGCTGGGCATCACACCGATTCCGCTGTACCTGATCGCGGGCATCGGGCTGGGGGCCTTCTTTCAGCTGGGCGACGCGCCGGAGGAATTCATCCATATCGGCGCGGAGATCGGCGCGGTGCTGCTGCTGTTCACGCTGGGGCTGGAATACACCAGCGCGGAGCTGCGCGACAACCTGAAGGCCAACCGCAGCGTCGGGGTGCTGGACCTCGCGCTGAACTTCACGCCGGGGCTGCTGGCCGGGCTGGTGCTGGGCTTCTCGCCGCTGGCCGCCGCCCTGCTGGGGGGCGTGACCTACCTGAGTTCCAGCGGGATCGCCTCCAAGGTGCTCTCGGACCTGGGGCGGCTGGGCAACCGCGAGACCCCGGTGATTCTGGCGGTGTGCGTGCTGGAGGACGTGGCGATGGCCGTCTACCTCCCGGTGATGGCCGCGCTGCTGATCGGCGGCACGCTGGCGGCGGTGGGGGTCAATCTGGCGGTGGCGCTGGCGGCCTTCTCGCTGGCCTTTTTCCTGGCGCTGAAATACGGGCACGTCCTGAGCCGGGTGATTCACGTCCAGAGCAACGAGGGGCTGCTGCTGAGCGTGTTCGGGCTGGTGCTGGTGGTCGCGGGACTGGCCGACATGCTGAAGGTGTCGGCGGCGATCGGGGCCTTTCTGGTCGGGATCGCCCTTTCCGGCGAGGTGGCCGACCGCGCCCGGCACCTGATCGAGCCGTTGCGTGACCTGTTCGCGGCGGTGTTTTTCGTGTTCTTCGGGCTGCAACTGGACCTCGGCACCCTGCCGGGCGTGCTGCTTCCGGCGGTGGTGCTGGCGGTCGTCACCAGCCTGACCAAGTTCTACACCGGCTGGTACGGAGCGGCCCGCGCAGGCGTGCAGACGCGCGGGCGGGTGCGGGCGGGGGCCACCCTGATTCCGCGCGGCGAGTTCAGCATCCTGATCGCGGGGCTGGGGCTGGGGCTGGCGCCCACGCTGGGGCCGCTGGCCGCCGCCTACGTGCTGATCACGGCCATCGTGGGGCCGGTGCTGGCCCGCTTCGACGCCCAGATCGCGCCGCTGCTCGACCGGAGGATGCGGCTGGCCGGAGTTCCAGCGGCGGTGGTTCCGACCGAGGTCGCGCCACGGCCGCCACTGGCCGAGACGCGGGAGCCGCGCACGGACTGACGCCCGATCTCGAGGCGGCCCCCAGGAACACTCCCCGGGGGCCGCCTTTCTTTGGTTGCCCGATACGAATCGCGTCTGTTTCGTGAACAGGCTGGAAGAATGCCGGTTTGTTCACTCCACGCCTGGAACCCGTTGTTCTCCCTTTTTCGGAGGCCGTGTCAGACCGCCAGCCCCTCCGCGTGGGCGCTGACCTCGCGAGCCTCGTAGTGGCCGGGGGGAAGGTGGATGGCGGGGGTGTTGATCTCGAATTCGTCGCGCCAGCCCACCTCGTCGAGGGCCTTTTTCCAGGCGCCGATGCTTTCGCTGCGGTAGATGCTGTAGGCGGCCATCCCGACTTCCGGGCCGCCCCGCGCGATCACGGACTCGACCCAGGCCCATTTCGCGGACACGTTGCGAAGTTCGGCGGTGGTCCGCAGTTCCTTCTGGATGCGCTTGAGGCGCTTCTCGATGGTCTGCACGCCGCCGAAGGGGTCGGCAAAATGCGGGGTATGGCGCTTGGGCACAAAGGGGCTGATGCCCAGCGCGACCCGGTTGATCTTCGCCAGCTCCTTCGTGAACTCGATCAGCTCGGTGATGTCGTCGTCGTCTTCCGGGCCCAGGCCGATCATCATGTAGACCTTGATGCCCGAAAAGCCCAGGTCGCGGCTGATGTGGGCGGTCTTGAGCAGGTCTTCGGTGGTGATGCCCTTTTTCAGCCAGCGGCGCAGACGCTCGGAGGGCGCGTCCGAGGCCACCGTGAAGGTGCGCAGTCCGCCCGCCTTGAGAATGGCGGCGAGTTCCTCGTCCACGGTGTCCGCGCGGATGCTGCTCACGCCCAGCTTGATGCCCCGGTCGGTCAGGGTGCGGCCGACGTACTTGGTGTGCGGAAAGTCCGAGAGGGCCGCGCCCACCAGCCCGACCTTTTCCACCCAGTCGGGGATGGTGTCCAGCAATTCCTGGGCCTGGTTGTTGCGGTTGGGGCCGTACATGGTCCGGGCGAGGCAAAAGGTGCAGGGGCGCGGGCAGCCGCGCTGCGCCTCGACCAGGAACATGTTCGACAGCTCCGAGTGCGGCGTCACGATCTGTGAGTAGGCGGGCAGCAGCTCCTTGGGCGCGGTGGCCCAGGTCGGCTCGTGGACGTGCCGCGCGGGCAGGAAGATGCCGGGCATCCCGTCCACGAGGTCGTAGAAGTCCTCGCGGGTCTGCGACTCGCGCAGGGCCTCGCTGACCACCGGCACAATCTGCTCGCCGTCCCCGATCACGATCACGTCGGCAAAGGGCGTGAGCGGATAGGGGTTCGAGGACGTGAAGGGGCCGCCGATCATCACGACCGGGTCGGTGTCGCTGCGCTCCTCGCGCAGTGGGTGCATCCCGGCCACGTCCAGCGTGCGGATGATGTTGGTGAGGTCGAGCTCAAAGGACACGCTCAGGGCAAACAGTTCGCAGTCGCCCGCGTCCCGGCCCGACTCGACGGTGGGGAGGGCCTGCCCGCTGCGCTCGAAGGCCTCCACGTCGTCGGGGAGAAAGGCCCGCTCGCAGGCGACCCCCTCTTCCTGGTTGAACATGCGGTAGATGACCTGATACCCGAGGGAAGCCATGCCGACCGAGTAGCGATTGGGAAACGCCAGCGTGACGCGGATGGGCGCCTGCTTGTGCAGGGTGCCCGTTTCCGCGTCCAGCAGCGGTTTGATCTGGGTGCGCCAGTAACTCAAGAAGCCTCCGGGGTGCCCGGGCGCCGGGGAGCGGTCAGACTCGGGAGGCGGCGCACGTCACGGCCCGGTATTCTAGCGGCTTTTGTTTTCCCAACTGAAGCGGGGGTCACGCGGGGCGGGGAGGGTGATCGAGCCTGTGTCCAACCCTCTGGCGCGGGGGCAAGCTTCGCCCGCCACCCCCCTCCCCAACTCTCCCGCACGAGGAGGGAGGGGGAAAAGCCTCGCCCACACATCGTTCTTACCATTGCACATCAGACGTCACAAGGGGGGTTCACGGAGCTGTTTGCAGCAGAAGGACAGACCTGTGTTTGCCGGGAAGTCCACGAGCCGGGGCTGAGTCCGGGCACACGCCCTCAGAGCCGGGATCAGGCCGGTTGCTGGCGGGCGGTCCTCGCTTCCTCGGCCAGCTGGCGGCGCAGCACCTTGCCGACCGCCGTCTTGGGCAGTTCGGCGCGGAACTCCACGCTGCGGGGGGCCTTGTACGCGCTGAGGTCGCGGCGGCAGTGGGCGATGATCTCGGCCTCGGTCGCCTGCTGCTTCGGCCCCAGCACCACGACCGCGTGCACGCTCTCGCCCCGGTACTCGTCGGGCACGCCCACGGCGGCGGCCTCCAGCACGGCGGGGTGGGCGGTGAGCACCTCCTCGACCTCGCGCGGGTAGACGTTGAAACCTCCCGCGATGATCAGGTCCTTTTTGCGGTCCACGATGCGGAAGTAGCCGTCGTCGTCCATGACCGCCATGTCACCCGTCAGCAGCCAGGTCTGGCCCTGCCACTCGCGCAGCACCTTGGCCGTCTCGTCGGGCCGGTTGTAATAGCCCTTCATCACCATCGGCCCGGCGACCCACAGCTCACCCACCTCGCCGCCCTGCACCGGCTGGCTGTCCTCGCCCATCACCACGGCGTCCACACCCGACATGGGCAGGCCGATGCTGCCCTCGCGCTGATCGCCGAAAATCGGGTTGGTGTGCGTGATGGGGCTGGCCTCGGTCAGGCCGTAGCCCTCCACCAGATTGGCACCCCCGGTGATCTGCCGGAACTGCCGGGCGGTTTCCAGCAGCAGCGGCGCCGACCCGCTGATGCAGGCGCGGATGGTGGTCAGGTCATGCTTCGGCGTGTCGGGGTGGTGGTTGATCGCGTTGTAGAGGGTCGGCACGCCGGGAAAGAGGGTCGCCCCGCCCGCACTGATCTGAGAGAGCACCATCTTGATGTCGCGGGCGTTGGGCACCAGCACGACCGTCGCCCCGATCAGCAGGCTGAGGTTCATCGCGACCGTCATGCCGTAGACGTGAAAGAAGGGAATGGCCGCCAGCGTGACCTCCTGCCCGTCCCTCAGGTCGGTCATCCAGGCGCGGGCCTGCTCCGCGTTCGCCACGAGGTTGCGGTGGGTCAGCATCGCGCCCTTGGGCACGCCGGTCGTGCCGCCGGTGTACTGCAGCAGGGCCACGTCGTCCGGACGCAGGACCACCGGCTCGGGGGTGCCGTCTTGCCGCACAAGCTGGGTCATGGAGTACACCGACCCCCCGGCCTTCACGCCCACCCAGGTGCCCTCACGGCGGGCCTTGAGCGGGTACAGCACGTTTTTCGGGAAGGGCAGCGCGTCCTGAATCCCGGTCACGATCACCCGCTGCACCGGGACATTCCCGGCGATCTGCTCGTAGCGCGGGTAAAAGGCGTCCAGCAGGATCAGCGTCTCGCTGCCGCTGTCGCGCAGCTGGTGCTCGAGCTCGTGCGGGGTGTACAGCGGGCTGGTGTTGACCACCGTGGCCCCGGCGAGCAGCGCCCCGTAAAAGCCCACCACGAACTGCGGGCAGTTGGGCAGCATCAGGCTGACGCGCTCGCCCGGCTGGACGCCGATCTTTTGCAGCGCTGCCGCGAAGCTCCGGGCCTGCTGCCACAGCACCCGGTAGGTCGTCTTCGCGCCCAGAAAGGTCAGGGCGGTGCGGTCCGGGTACTTTTCCGCCGTCCGGCGCAGCAGGTCGGGCAGCGTGTCGTTGGTCGGCGTGAACTCGTGGGGCACGCCTTCTTCGTAGTGGGACAGCCAGGGTCTGTGCATCGGGGTCATTCAGGCTCCTCGCGCTCCCGCTTCGCCGCTGCCCGCAGCCTGGAAGGGGCGGCGGGCGGGGTGGGGGCGACTTGTGATTGGACTCAGTATAAACGCAGCCCGCGCCCCCGCGCTTCCCCCGGGGGGGCCGTGCCACACTGGTCTGCATGACCGCCCCCCACCGCGCTTACCTTCAGGAAGCCCTCACCCTCGCGCGTGAGGCGCAGGCCTCGGGCAGCTCGCCCGTCGGCGCCGTGCTGGTGGACGCGAACGGCGAGATCATCGGCCGGGGCCGCAACCGCGTCGGCGAGGCCCAGACGCCCGAGCACGTGGGGGCGGCGAGCGTGGCGCACGCCGAGATGGACCTCTTTTTCGCGGCGGGCAAGTTGAAAGGCCCGGAGACGCTGACCCTCTACACCAGCCTGGAACCCTGCCTGATGTGCGGCGGCGGCGCCGCCCTGCTGGGGGTCGGCCGGGTCGTGTGGGCCACCGCCGACCCCTGGGGAGGCTCGGGCCGCCTGATTCGGTGGAGCGACCACCCCGCCATGCAGGAGACGGAGGTGCTGCCCTGCCCCGACCCCGAGCTGGAAGCCGAGGGCGCCCGCCTGTTTGCCCCCGAGGCCAGACGCGCCTTTCCGGACGAGGGCTGGGCGCTGTGGCGTGAGCGGTACCCCGGGGAAACGGCGGACCTGGAATGACCCTGCTGGTGGTCGGGGGCGTGAACGCGGACCTGACCGTGCGGGCGCCGCACATCCCGGCGCCCGGCGAGACGGTGCTGGGCGGCGACGTGCGCGTCTCGCCCGGCGGCAAGGGGGCGA
>NZ_JASNGB010000015.1 GCF_030271215.1 Deinococcus rhizophilus
GGGCGCCCTTCCCCGGGGGCCGTCATTCTGTCCAATGCTCTAGGGTGGGCGGATGACCGGAGATCAGGAGCAGGCCCTGCTGCACCCCGAGGGGGAGCGGCTCGCCCGGCGGCTGGCGCAGGTGCTCGGGGGCGGCGAGGCGGACGTGGGGCGGGCGCATCTGCTGGGGCTGAGCGTGGTGACCAACCTGGTCGGGGCGCTGATGCCCACCATCGAGCAGGTGTCGCGCCACGCCGGGCGGCCCCTGCACGCGCAGCTTGGCGCGGACGACCGGGGGCGGGCCGTGGTCGAGACGGTGACGCCCGACGGCGAGGTTCGCGCCCGTCTGCCGGTAGACGACCTGCTGGACGACGCCCTGTTCGTGCGCGGGCGGCTGCATCCCACGGTCTGCGCCCACCTCGCGGACGGAATGACCGGCAGCGAGCACCACGCGGCGCGGTCGCTGGCCGCCGCCCTGAAGAGTGCACCCGTGCTCGGCGCGCTGCGGCGGCAGCTCACGGCATTGCTGAGCAGGTAGGAGGGAGAGGCCCGTGAGCTCCTCCCTCCCCATGTCCGGCGCCCGGGTTCAGTTCAGGCGGGTGATGCGGTTCAGCGGTCCCGGCGTGACCGTGCCCGCCTTGAGGTAGTTCTGGAAGGCGTCGAGGTCCACGTCGCCGCCGGTGCGGCCCGTGCCCTGGGTAAAGACGGTGAAGCCGTCGCCGCCGTCTGCGAGGAAGTTGTTGATGGTGACGCGGTAGCTCGCGGCGGGGTCGATGGCCGCGCCGTTCAGGGTGATGGCGCTGACCTTGTCGCCCTTGGGCTTGCTGTTGTCCCAGGTGTAGGCGAAGCCCTGGCTGACCTGCAGGATGCGGTTGCCGCCGGGCGCGGGGTTGTCGAACTGCTGCTCGAGCGCGGCCTTGATCTGGGCACCCGTCAGGGTCACCACGGTCAGGGTGTTGCCGAAGGGCTGCACCGTGAACACGTCGCCGTAGGTCACGGTGCGCGTGGGGTTGGCGGCGTTGACGGGCAGGTCAGCGCGGATGCCGCCGGGGTTCATCAGGGCGATCACGGCGCCGCCCTTTTCAGGAGCGCGGGTGGCGGCAAGCTGCGAGTCGGCGATCACGTCGCCCAGCGCACTCTCGCCCGCCGGGTTCGCGGCACGGGTGATCTGCTCGGCGCCCAGCGTGGCGACGACCTGCGCGGCGGCCGGGTCGGTCAGCGCCTTGGCCTTTTGCACGATGGCGGTCATGGCCGCGTTCTTGGGCGCGGTCGCGGCGTTCACCACCAGGTTGGTCGCCCGTACGTCGAGGACGCGGTTGGCGCGGGTGTCGATCCTGAGGTCGAGGCGCTGGAGGAGGTGGCCCAGGGCGTCACCCTGAATCACCACGCGCGCCTGACCGTCGGGGCCGGGCACACGGCAGTTGTAGCCCCGGTGAGTGTGGCCGGTCATGACCGCGCTGATGGCGGGGTCGAGCGCCCTGGCGATGTCCACGATGGGTCCGGTCAGCGTCTTGCAGTCCACGATGTCGAAGGTGTCGCTGGCGGTGCCCCCCTGGTGAACGAGGGCGACGATGGCGTCGGCACCAGCCGCCTTGATCTGGGGAATGACGGCGTTGATGGCGCGGGCCTCGTCCTCGAAGCGCAGCCCCGCCACACCCGAGGGGGTCACCACGGTGGGCGTCTCCTCCAGCACCGCACCCACAAAGGCCACCCGGGCCGGGCCGACCTTCACCACCTTGTACGCCGGGAAGACGCGTGCGCCGGTCTTCTCGTCGACCACGTTGGCGGCGATGTAGGTGTAGCCCGCCCCCGCGAAGGTGTTCTCGAACTTGCAGGCCCGGGTCGGCTCGTTGGAGGCACAGCCGCCCTTTTGCAGCCGCTGGAGTTCGGCCACGCCGTAGTCGAACTCGTGGTTGCCCAGCACGTTGACCTGCATCCCCAGCCCGGTCAGCGCGTTCACGGTGGGCTCGTCACGCAGCAGGGCGCTGATCAGGGGGCTGGCCCCGGTCATGTCGCCCACGCCCACGAAGACGGTGTTGGGGTTCTCGGCCCGAACCTGCCCCAGCACGCCGCCGATGGCCTCGATGCCGCCCGCCTGCACGGTCAGCGTCTTGGTGCGGTCGGCGGGGTCGGGCACCCGGAAGGTGGTGGGCAGCAGGTTGCCGTGAAAGTCGTTCACGCCGACCACCGTGACCGTGGTCTGCGCGGGGCCGAGAATCAGGGAGCAGCTACTCAGGGTAAGCGCCGCACCGACCAACATAAGGTTCTTTTTCATCTGCCCCTCAGAGTAGCGGTGCCCGGCCCTGAGATGGTGAAGGCGGTGTCCGCTCAGGGTGGGGTCAGCCCAGAGCCGGGGGGGCTGTCCCCTGGCGCCGCCGTCTCCCGCGTGGCCAGCAGGCGCCGCACCGCGTCCAGAAAGGCGGCCGGGTTCGCCGTCGTCCCCTGCGCCAGATCGGGCCGCCCACCGCCCTGGCCCCCGGTCACCTTCAGGACCCCGGCCAGCAGCGACCCGGCGGGAAGCTCAGACCGCCCGCTGCCGATTCCGCAGCGTCCGTCCGGAGTCACGGCGGCGCCGACCTCGCCGGGAGGGGTGGCCGCCAGCACGCCCTGGAGGAGAGCGGGGTCGTCCAGGGTCAGGGTCCGCAGGGGGATGCCCGCGACCTCCCCGGCGGGAGTGGCCGCGACGAGGGCGGCGGCGAGGCGGATTCGCAGGGCCGCAGCTTCTACCTTCAGCGCGTCCCGCTCGGCGGTCAGGGCCGCCACCCGCGCGGGCAGGTCGGGCACGCCCACGCTGAAGCCCTGGGCCAGCGCCCGCGCGTCGCGGTAGGTACCGGTCAGGAACCCGGCCGCCTCCTCTCCCGCCCGGAAGACCACCCGCGTCAGGCCAGAGCGGATGCGCTCGGTTCGCAGGACGACCACGGGCGCGGCCATCCCCGCGTGGGGGACGTGGACGCCGCCGCAGGCGCTCACGTCGAAGGGCACGCCCGCCTCGTCCCGGAACATCACCAGTCGCACCTGCCCGCGCACCTGGGGCGGGCGGCGCAGCGGGTAGCGGGGCACCTCGGCCTCGGGAACCACCCGCGTCTCCAGCGTCAGGTCGTGGCGGGCCAGCATGTCGCGCAGCAGCTCCTCGGCGGCCTGCGCGTCGGCCCCGGTGGGGAAGCCTTCGAGGTCGAGGGTGCAGTCGGGACCGCGCATCCCGACCGCCGCGACGCGGAAGGCGGGGTCGAGCCGGAAAAAGGCCTGCGCGAGCAGATGTTCGCCGCTGTGCCGGGCCATCTGCCGCCAGCGGCGGGGGGCGTCCACCTCGCCCGTGACCGACGTGCCCACGGGGGGCAGGGCTCCCTCCAGCGTGTGCCAGATCAGCCCGCTCGCCCGGTCCTTTTGCGTGTCGGTGACGCGGGCCTCGCCGCCGTCCCAGCGCAGCAGGCCCGCGTCGGCGTTCTGGCCGCCGCCCCCGGGGTAGAAGGCCGTGGCGTCCAGGGCCACGCGCTTCTCCTGCACCGCCGTCACCGTGGCCGCGAAGTTCAACCGGGCGGGGTCGCCGTGGTACAGCGGGTGGGTCATGCAGCCCCGTGGGGGCGGGGGGTCAGGCCACGCTCGCGGACCACGCGGCGCACCTCCTGGCAGCGGCACGAGGAGTAGTCGCACAGCAGCGCCTCGGGGTTGGCGGTGACGAGGCGCACGGTGGCGTCCACGAGGTCGCGCACCCGGTACAGCTCCAGGGTCGCATTGCCCACGGTGACGCTTTGCCCCGTCACGTGGGGCTTGACCCGCCCGAAGGCCGCCGAGCAGTTGGGAAAGGCGGTGGGGTGCACCCCGGTGCCCAGGGGCACGTAGCGCGTCAGCAGCGGCATCCCGGCGACATGCTCGCCGTAGTGGACGCTGGTGTTGCTGCCGAAGTCCACGCCCATCATCAGCGCGAGGCCGCCCAAGTCGTACAGGGCCCCGATCGGCTGGTAGGGGCTCGCCAGCGTCTGCGCCGCCGTCACCTGCTCGGCGGCCTGCCCCAGCGCGATAAAGGACAGCGTGGGGTGAAAGGAGCGCACGGCGTCCGCCCGGTCCACGAGTTCCTGCGGCACCCGGCCGATGTCGCGGCTGACCCGCAGGTCGCGGTGAAAGCGCTGGTGCACGGGCGAGGAGGCGTGGCGCAGCAGCGTGCCGTAGGTAAAGGCCGGGGCCACCACCGTCGCCGCCCGCGCCGCCAGGGTGTCCACCACCCCCCGCGCCCCGCCTTCGAGTTGCCCGAACGAGCGCAGGCTGGCGTGCACGATCAGGTGCTCGGCGCCGGACAGCCCCAGGGCCGCCAGCCCCCCGTCAAGGTCAGAGGGCGTGACGACGGGCTTGCGGCGCAGGTTCAGCACAGAGGAAAGTGTAGAGCAGGGGGCCGCCAGCCGTCATAGGGCTGGCGGCCGGTCCGTTCGCCACCCGGGACAACGCCGGTTCGGCACCTTCTCCTCCGGGACCCGTTGTGTTCTTCTCTCCCGGAAACCGCTGTGTTCGTGCTCGCGCCGCCCGGGTCGAGCGATGCCCCTGACCGCTCAACCGGAATCAGCGACCCGCACGCCAGAGGCCCCAGCCGGAGCCGGGGCCTTGCTGCTGAGGACTGAGGGTGGGCCGCTGACGCCTATTTCACGAACAGCATCTGCCGGTAGGTCGGCAGCGGCCAGTGGCGGTCGGCCACCAGCTTTTCCAGGCGGTCGGCGGCCTGCCGCACCCCGTCCATCGCGGGCAGGACGTGGTCGCGGACGTGATGCGCCTTTTCGTGGGCCTCGTCACCCCCCAGGGCGCGGTTCTGCTCACGCAGAAGCTGAAGGGCGCCGTACAGCTCGTCGGCAGCGGCCTCCACCTCGGCCAGCGTGGACCGGACGGCGCGGCTGCCCCCGGCCTGCCCGAGGTCCACGAGGTAGTCCACGGCAGCGGGCAGGATCATGGTCTGCGCGACGGCCTCGGTGGTCTCGCCCTCGATGTTCACGGTCTTGAAGTAGATGTCGTAGAGAATCTCCTGCCGGGCAGCCAGCTCGCGCTCCGACAGCACCCCGAAGCGCCCGAACAGCCGGAGGTTTTTCTCGTCGTTCAGGTGCCTGATGGCGTCGATGCTGGTCCGCAGATTGAGCAGCCCGCGCTCCTCCTCGGCCTCGCGGTGCCACTCGGCCGAGTAGCCGTCGCCGCCAAAGACGATGCGGCGGTGCGCCGAATACGTGCCCCGCACGATCTCGCCGACCGCCTCGTCGAGGGCCAGCCCACGCGACAGGCGGGCCTCAAGCTCGGTGGTCAGGGTCTGCACGGCGTCCGCGACGATGGTGTTCAGGACCGTGATCGGAAAGGAGATGCTCTGGGACGATCCCACCGCCCGGAACTCGAACTTGTTGCCGGTAAAGGCAAACGGGCTGGTGCGGTTGCGGTCCCCGGCGTGGCGGGGAATGGGCGGCAGCACGCTCGACCCCAGGCCCAGCAGTCCGGCTTCCGGGCCGCGCCCGCCCTGACCGCTTTCCAGGCGGCTGAAGATGTCGCTCAGCTCGCTGCCCAGGAAGATCGAGAGGATCGCGGGCGGCGCCTCGTTCGCGCCGAGGCGGTGGTCGTTGCTGGCCCCCGCCACCGAGACGCGCAGCAGGTCCTGATGCTCGTCCACGGCCTTGAGGACGGCGGCGCAGAAGAACAGGAACTGCAGGTTCTCGTGGGGGGTGTCGCCCGGCTCGAACAGGTTCTCGCCCGCGTCGGTGCCCATGCTCCAGTTGCAGTGCTTGCCCGAGCCGTTGACGCCCGCGAAGGGCTTTTCGTGCATCAGGCACACCAGGCCGTACCTGCGGGCGGTGTTGCGCAGCACCTGCATCAGCAGTTGCTGGTGGTCGGCGGCCACGTTGCCCGTCTCGAAGATGGGCGCGATCTCGAACTGGCCGGGCGCGACCTCCTTGTGCCGGGTCTTGACCGGAATCCCCAGCGCGTACAGCTGCATCTCGGCGTCGGTCATGAAACTCAGTACCCGGTCCGGAATCTCCCCGAAGTAGTGGTCCTCGAGTTCCTGCCCGCGCGGGGGCCGCGTCCCGAACAGGGTCCGCCCGGTCGTCACGAGGTCGGGGCGGCGGTAGAAGTACTCCTCGGCGATCAGGAAGTACTCCTGCTCGGCCCCCACCGTGCTCACGACGCGGGTGCCCGCCGAGGCCCCGAACAGCCGCAGCACCGGGGTCACGGCCTGATTCAGCGCCTCCATCGAGCGCAGCAGCGGCGTCTTGAGATCCAGCGCCTCGCCCGTCCACGAGGCGAAGACCGCCGGGATACACAGGGTCGCGCCGTTGGCGTGCCGGATGATAAAGGCCGGGCTGGAGGGGTCCCAGGCGGTGTATCCCCGCGCCTCGAAGGTGGCCCGCAGTCCCCCCGACGGAAAGGATGAGGCGTCCGGCTCGGCCTGAATCAGCTCCTTGCCGCTGAAGGTGGCGATGGCGAGGCCGTCCCCGTTGGGCGAGACAAAGGAATCGTGCTTCTCGGCGGTCGCGCCGGTCAGCGGCTGGAACCAGTGGGTGTAGTGGGTCGCGCCGCGCTCCATCGCCCACGTCTTCATGGCGAGCGCGACGGTGTCCGCGATCCGGGGGTCAAGCCGCTCGCCGCGCTCCAGGGTGGCCCGCAGGCTCCCGTACTCGGGCTTGCTGATGCGGGCCTTGAGTTCTTCGAGCGTCAGCACGTCGCGGGCGAACAGCTCGCCCACCACCTGCGCGGGCGTGGGCGCGGCAGCCGCGTCCACCCGCCAGTTGCGGGCCGCAGAGGTCACGTCGAGGTCATGGTTCATGGGGTCCTCCGGGAGTTCAGGCGACCTGGGACGTACTCCGCCTGCCATCGCCCGGAGTATAGGAGGCTGGATGGGCGTGGTCAACAAAATCTGGACGCTTTGCAGAAAACTGGGAAGTATCGGAGGTTCGGTCGGCTCTTACATGCAGATTGTTCGCCAATCCTGACGCGTTGTGTCATGCTGACCGGACCGTGCTGCTCCCCGGAGGTTCCCGACGATGACCGTTTCCCTCTCCCCTGCTGCCCGCCACCTGCTTGACCGCCTGAACGACGAGCAGGTCGAGTTCCTGCGGCTGCACTTCACCGACATCCTCGGCGCGACCAAGACTGTGGAGGTGCCGCGCTCGCAGTTCGGCAAGGCCCTGCGCGGGGACGTGACCTTCGACGGCAGCGCGGTGGAGGGCTTTACCCGCGTCGAGGAGAGCGACATGCTGCTCGCGCCGGACCTCTCCACCTTCCTGATCTTCCCGCCCTTCTCGGCGGAGGACCGCGGGGGGGGCCGGGTCGCGCGGCTGATCTGCGACGTGACGCTGCCGGACGGCACACCGTTTGAGGGCGATCCCCGGCGGGTGCTGCGGCGGCAGGTCGAGCGGGCGGCGGCGCTGGGCTTCGAGATGCTGGTGGGCACCGAACCCGAGTTCTTCCTGTTCGAGCGCCCGGCGCCCGGCAGCGGGGGGCGGCAGGGCACCGTGACGCACGACCGCGCCGGGTACTTCGACCTCGCGCCGGTGGACCGGGGCGAGCGCATCCGGCGCGAGATCACCCAGCACCTCGTCGGGATGGGCTTCGAGATCGAGGCCAGCCACCACGAGGTCGCGCCGGGCCAGCACGAGATCGACTTCCGCTACGCGCCCGCGCTGGAGGCCGCCGACCGCCTCGCCACCTTCAAGTTCGTGGTCAAGCGGGTGGCGCTGGAGCACGGGCTGCTGGCGAGCTTCCTGCCCAAGCCCATCGCGGGGGTCAGCGGCTCGGGGATGCACTGCCACCTCAGCCTGACGCGCGACGGCGAAAACGCCTTTGCCGACGCGGGGGCCGAGGACGGCCTCTCGCCCACCGCCCGGCAGTTCATCGCGGGGCTGCTGGAGCACGCGGAGGGCATGGCGGCGATCACCAATCCGCTGGTCAACTCCTACAAGCGGCTGGTGCCCGGCTTCGAGGCCCCGGTCAACGTGGCCTGGAGCACGGGCAACCGCTCGGCGCTGATTCGCGTCCCGGCCAAGCGGGGAGGGTCCACCCGCGCCGAGGTGCGGATGCCCGACCCCAGTTGCAACCCGTACCTCGCGCTGGCGGTGATGCTGGCCGCCGGGCTCGACGGCATCGAGCGCGGGCTGGAGCCGCCGCCCGCCATCGCGCGGAACATCTTCCGCATGACCGTGCGCGAAAAGCGCCACCACCGGGTGCGCGACCTGCCGGGCGACCTGCGAGAAGCGGTGGGCGAACTCGAACGCGACGAGGTGCTCGCCGCCGCCCTGGGCGAGCACGTGATGGACCGTTACCTCGCCGCCAAACGGACCGAGTGGGCCGAGTACAACGCGGCGGTTCACGCCTGGGAACTGGAACGCTACCTGGAGCTGATCTAGAGCATGTGCCATAAGAATGCAGTGGGTTTCCGCATTCGTTGGCCGAGCGGACTTGCAAAGCTGCGCAGCAGAGCGAGCGAATTGAAGAAGAGCATTGGGCATTCGGGGAGGCACCTGGGGCGCCCTTCCCCGGGGGCCGTCATTCTGTCCAATGTTCTAGAGCGCAGCGGTCGGCATGACAGCGGTGCCGTTCGGCCCTCTTCCCTGGTGGGGGTGCCTCCAGCAGCAACAGGCGAAGGGAGCTGTNTTCTAGAGCGCAGCGGTCGGCATGACAGCGGTGCCGTTCGGCCCTCTTCCCTGGTGGGGGTGCCTCCAGCAGCAACAGGCGAAGGGAGCTGTGCGCCCGTTGCCCTGGGACCTCTGACCCGCTCGTCTGGACAGGTCAGCGGCCGTCACGCTTGGGTCACAGGTGGGTCAAGGAGGGCGTGATTGGGGTATTGTTGCGTCCAAGTAGACTTATACGCAATTGAGGCGGTTCCATTCCGCTATTCAGTCCTATTTCTTGCCTCTCAAAAGATGAGGGAGACATTGACTTCCCCTTTAGGTGTCCCTACAATCAGGCCACCCCACAACGGCGCCCCAAAGCGCGAATCTCCCTGGAGGAAGCATGAAGAGCACTGCCCTGAGCCTGTCCGTGTTGGCCGCCCTCGCCCTGGGAAGCGCCAGCGCCCAGACCACCGTCAAGATCGCCACCCTCTCGCCCCTCTCGGGCGGGCAGAGCGACCTCGGCACCCAGATTCGCAACGGCGCCCAGCTGGCCGTCAACGAGTACCGGGCGCAGTTCCAGAAGCTGGGCATGAACCTCCAGCTCACGGCCTACGACGACCAGGCCGATCCCGCGACCGGCACCGCGCAGGCCCGCAAGATCGCCGCCGACCGCTCCATTCTGGCGGTCGTGGGCACGCTGAACTCGGGCGTGGCGATTCCCAGCAGCCAGGCGCTGCTGTCCAGCCGCGTGGCGATGGTCAGCCCGGCCAACACCGCGAACAACGTGACCGACCGCGCCCTGAGCAACATGAACCGCATCGTCGCCCGTGACGACGCGCAGGGCCCGGCAGGCGCGAACTTCCTGACCGACAACCTCAAGGCCAAGAAGGTCTACCTGATCAACGACAAGACCGCCTACGGCGAGGGCCTGACCAAGGAAGTCGAAAAGGCGCTGAAGGCCAAGGGCACCCAGGTCGTCGGCAACGAGGGCACCGAGGAGAAGAGCGACTTTTCCTCCATCGTCGCCAAGATCCGCCTGCAGCGCCCCGACGCGATCTACTTCGGCGGCATCTACAACCAGATCGGCGTCTTTATCAAGCAGCTGCGCGAGGCCGGGATCACCACCCCGGTCATGGGCGGCGACGGCATGGACAGCTCCGAACTCGCGACCATCGCAGGTAAGGGCGCGACCAACATCTACTTCACGACGGTGGCCGCGCCCATCGACGCGCTGCCAGCGGCCAGGACCTTTGCCGCCAACTTCCAGAAGACCTTCAAGGATCAGGCCCAGGGCTTCGCGGCCTTCGGGTACGACGCCGCCAAGGTCGTGCTGCAGGGCATCCTGGCCGCGCACAAGGCCAACGGCAACAAGGTGCCCAGCCGGACGCAGGTCGAGTCGGCCATCCGCAAGGGCAGCTTCACCGGGCTGCTCTCGGGCAACGTCAGCTTCAACAGCGTGGGCGACCGCAAGAGCGCGACCCTCTACGTGATGAACGTGCAGGGCGGCAAGTACCGCCTCTCGGCCCGCCTGCCCGTCCGTCCCGCCCGCCAGTAAGACCGGGCGAGCGCAGGAACCCTCTGCAGTGGGGGCCGGGCCGTGGTTGCCCGGCCCCCCTGCCATTGCCTGCAGCCAAATGTGACCTGACGCGCTAATGTGCGGGCGGGTCATGTGCGGGCCTGCGCTCCCCCGTTCCTCCTCCCCCTGCCCCCTGCGTGGGGCACCCCATACCTGAAAGGAGCAAGGACCTTGGATCTCGCCACACTGCTGCCGTTTGTCGTGAATGTGATCGCGGGCGGCCTCGTGCTGGGCTTCGTGTACGCGATCATCGCGCTGGGATACACCATGGTGTACGGCGTGCTGCAACTGATCAACTTTGCCCACTCGGAGGTGTTTGTGACGGGTGCGGTCGTGGGCTTCGAGGTCTTCCGGGTGCTGGAAGCCAATCCCATGAACGGGTATCTCAAGCTGCTGATCGCGCTGCTGGCGGCGATGCTGGTCTCGGGCCTGCTCAACGTGACCATCGAGCGCCTGGCCTACCGTCCCCTGCGCAACGCGCCCCGGCTGGTGCCGCTGATCACGGCGATCGGCGTGTCGCTGATCTTGCAAGACGTGCTGCGCCTGATCGAAGGTTTCCAGGGCCGCTTCGACCTGACCTACACCCTGCCCGGAGGATTTTCCGGCAAGTTCTGCGGCGAGGGCAGCAGCTGCGTGGCGCTGGGCGACACCCTGCGGAGCATCGGCCTGGACCTGCAACTCAAGGACGTGATCCTGATCGTGGTCTCGCTGCTGAGCCTCGCGGTGCTGAACTACCTCGTCAACCGCACCCGACTGGGCAAGGCGATTCGCGCGGTGGCGCAGGACCGCGTGACCGCCGGGCTGATGGGCATCGACTCGAACCGCATGATCAGCGCGACCTTTCTGATCGGCGGGGCACTGGGCGGCATCAGCGGCGTGCTGTTCGGCATGAAGTTCGGCACCGTGAACGCCTACTCGGGCTTCGATCCCGGCATCATCGCCTTCACGGCGGCCGTGCTGGGCGGCATCGGCTCGATTCCCGGCGCGGTGCTGGGCGGGCTGGCGCTGGGCGTGATCCAGAACCTGATCGGCGTGACGAACATCTTCGGCGGACTGCTGGGAATCGCCAATCTGGAATCGATTGACGCCTCCTACCAGCGCATCGGGGCCTTTATCGTGCTGGTGCTGATCCTGATCTTCAAACCGACCGGCCTGCTCGGCAAGAGCAACGTGGAGAAGGTATGACCCTGATGGCGAGGTTTCCCCGTCAACCTGGACCTCCGGCTGGAAGGCGTACGGGCCACGGCGGACACCGGGAGTTGGAGAGGCGACCGGTGCCCCGCCGGGCGACCCGGACAGGGACGGCGGCCGCATGACGGCGGCCAATCCGGTGGCCCCCCGGCGGCTGACCCCGGTTCCCGACCGGACCGGGCTGCTGCTGCTGATCTTCGTGGCGACGAGTGCGCTGCTGCTGCTCTCGCACAACCGGGACCTGCTCGACACGCTGGGCGGGCTGGGAGTGCTGCTGCGTAACCCCATCGTGGAAGCGATTGTCGTCTCGCTGTTTCTGGCAAACGTGCTGTTCGCGTACCTGTGGCGGGCCGCGCCCTGGGCCAAGGCGCTGGTCGGCCTGGGGAGCCTGCTGCTGATCCTGCCGTGGGCCGGGCAGGAGGACACCTCGCTGCTCGACCTGAGCATCCAGATCATGATCTTCGCGGCGCTGGCGCTGGGGCTCAATATCGTGGTGGGCCTCGCGGGGCTGCTGGACCTGGGGTACGTGGCCTTCTTTGCGGTCGGCGCGTACGCCTGGGGCATCTTCGCCAGCCCGCGCTTCGCGGAGATCGGGCGCTATTTCGTGGAGAACCCGGGGGCGAGTGCGGCGGCGACCGCCGTGCTGGGGGCGCTGACCCTGCTCGCCGGGCTGGGCGGTTACCTGGCCCTCCAGCGCCGCCGCGCCGATGACCTGTCGGGGTCGGGGGCCTGGGGGCTGACGCTGCTGCTGGTCGCCGGATGGGTGGCGTGGTTTCTCGCGGGGCGCGGGCTGTTCACGCTGGGCGAGCGCCCCTGGAGCCTCGCCGCGCTGTGGATCGGCCTCGTGCCGACCGCGCTGGGCCTGCTGTACCTGGCCTACAGCCGGGGCCGGGGCCGGGACGTGCGCGGAGCGCTGCTGGGCCTGAGCCGGGTGCTGCTCGCGCTGGCAGGCGTGGTGGGGACCGTGCTGGTCGCGCGGAGCATCCTGCTGCTGACGGCGGAAGGCATCACCGGGTTGACGACCGGCATCGACCCGGGCTTCTTCTGGCTGTTCCTGGCGCTGAGCATCTTCGCGGCGGCGGTCGTGGGCGTCCTGATCGGCCTGCCGGTGCTGCGGCTCAAGGGCGATTACCTCGCCATCATCACGCTGGGACTGGGCGAGGTGATCCGGGTGCTGGCGAACAACCTCGACCTGTATTCGGCGGGGTCGCAGGGCATCACGCCCATCGGGAGCGCGTCGGTGGGCTGGTTCGACACGCTGGCCGCGCGGCTGGGCTTCGCGGAGGACCAGTACGGCCTGCTGTTCCTGTACGTGCTGTCGCTGCTGATGGTCGCGCTGATCTTGCTGGTGAACGTGCGGCTGGACCGCTCGCGCATCGGGCGGGCCTGGATCGCCATCCGCGACGACGAGGTCGCGGCGCAGGCGATGGGCGTGCCGCTGGTGCAGACCAAGCTGATCGCCTTTGCGACCGGCGCGAGTTTCGCGGGCGTGATGGGCATGATCTTTGCCGCCAAGCAGACCTTTGTCAGCCCGGAGAGCTTCAACCTGTTCCAGTCCATCGGCGTGCTGGCGATGGTGATTCTGGGCGGGATGGGGTCCTTTCCCGGCGTGATTCTGGGGGCGACGGTGGTCACGCTGCTCAACCTGCGCATTCTGCCGGGGCTGGGCGAGGCGACGGCGGGCCTGAGCTGGATTCCGCAGCAGGCCAATCCGGGGCAGCTTCAGCGCCTGATCTTCGGGGCGATTCTGGTCGCCATGATGCTGCTGCGCCCCGAGGGGCTGCTGCCCAGCCGCCGCCGCACGCTGGAGCTGCACCACGAAGACCCCCAGGAAGACGACAGCGCCAAGGGCACCGGCCCGTCTCTCACGGGTGGCGGGGGCGACGTGTACAGCCCTGGCCTGGAGACGCGCGAGGAAGACGAACCGACCGGAGGCACCAAATGACGGCGCCCCTGATTCTCGACGTGCAGCACCTCACCAAGACCTTCGGCGGGCTGACGGCCGTCAACGACGTGACCTTCGGCGTGCCGCAGGGCGGGATCATCTCGGTGATCGGGCCGAACGGGGCGGGCAAGACCACCTTTTTCAACCTGATCACGGGCATCTACTCGCCCGACCGGGGCAGCGTCCGGCTGGCAGGGCGCGAGCTGATCGGCCTGCGCCCCGATCAGGTGGCCGCCGCCGGGATCGCCCGCACCTTCCAGAACATCCGGCTGTTTTCCTCCATGACTGCCGAGGAAAACATCATGGTGGGACGGCACAGCCGCCTGAAGGCCAGCTTCCTGGACGCCGTGCTGCACACGCGCGGCTTTCACGCCTCCGAGCGCGAGGCCCGCGAGACGGCGCGGATCATGCTGGACTTCGTGGGGCTGGGCAAGTGGCGGGGTGAACTGGCGACCAATCTGCCCTACGGCGACCAGCGCAAGCTGGAGATCGCCCGGGCGCTGGCGACCACCCCGAAACTGATCCTGCTCGACGAACCGGCGGCGGGCATGAACCCCCGCGAGACCGAGGACCTCAAGGCATTGATCCGCTCCATCCGCGACGACCTCGGCGTGACGGTGGTGCTGATCGAACACGACATGCGGCTGGTGATGACCCTGTCCGAGAACATCACGGTGCTGGACTACGGCACCAAGATCAGCGAGGGCCTGCCCCATCAGGTTCGCAACGACCCCGCCGTGATGGAAGCCTACCTGGGGCGCGGCGCGGCGGCCGGCGACTACGGCAAGGAGGCCAGATGACAGGGGGCCAGATGACCGCGCGGGAGACGGGAACCGGGGGCGCGGCGCCGCTGCTGGAGCTGCGCGGGGTGCACAGCTATTACGGCCAGATTCACGCCCTCAAGGGGCTGGACATGACCGTGAAGGAGGGGGAGATCGTCGCCCTGATCGGCGGCAACGGGGCGGGAAAGACGACCACCCTGCGCACGGTCAGCGGGATGATGAAGGCGCGGGCCGGGCAGGTGCTCTACGCGGGGCAGGACGTGACCGGCGTCCCGGCCCACTCCCTGCTGGGCCGGGGCATGAGCCACGTCCCCGAGGGCCGCCGCATCTTTCCGCAGCTCAGCGTGCGCGAGAACCTGGAGGTCGGGGCCTACTCGGTGACCGACCGGGCGCTGGTGGAGCAGCGTATTCAGGAGGGCTTCGCGCTGTTTCCCCGCCTGAAGGAACGCGAGAACCAGCTGGGCGGCACCATGTCGGGCGGCGAGCAGCAGATGCTGGCGATCGCCCGCGCCCTGATGGTCAACCCCCGGCTGCTGCTGCTGGACGAACCCAGCATGGGTCTGTCGCCCCTGTTCGTGGAAGCGATCTTCGACATCGTGCAGATGCTCAACCGCGAGCGCGGCACCACCATCTTGCTGGTCGAGCAGAACGCGAGCATGGCGCTGGGGATCGCCCACCACGGCTACGTCCTCCAGACGGGCGAGATTCGCCTGAGCAGACCCGCCGCCGAGCTCGCCCGCGACGAGAGTGTCCGCAAGGCGTACCTGGGCGACGAGTAGGGTTCAGGTTCACAGGGCCGCCTGCCCACCTGGGAGGCGGCCCTCCTTCTTTGCACCCGGTTCATGGCCCTTCCCACGCCTTCCGTATCTGGGGCCGGGTAAGGTCAGCCATGCGACTCCACCATGTCGGCGCGGCGGCCTTCCTCCCGGCCCTGCGCTCGGCCTGCCTGCCGACTCCGCAGGCGTTCGACCCGGCGCGGCTCCCGGCCCCCGCCGACCTGGGCGCGAAGAATGCGGCGACCGAATGGTGGTATGTCTCGGGTCACCTGCCAGAGTCGGGGCTGGCCTTTCACTGGGCGCAGTTCAAGGTCAATTACCGGGGGATTCCCTATCACGCCGGGCACGTGGCGGTCACGGACCTGCGGACCGGGCAGCTCAACTTCTACGAGAACGGGGCGCAGCAGACCCGCTTCGGCTTTCCGCCGCTGAGGGTCGAGCAGGGCGAGTGGCGGCTGCGGCAGGAGGGAGCGGTCTACATCCTGCGGGCCGGGCCGCTGAACCTCACCCTGACGCCGCGCAAGGGACCGGTGGTGCATCCGCCGGGGTACTCGGGCACGCCGGAGGTGGGGCGGCTGTACTACCAGAGCCTCACCCGGCTGGACGTGGCGGGCACCGTGCTGGTGCCGGGCAGCGCCGGAGGCAGCGAGGCGCGGGCGGCGACCGGGCAGGTGTGGCTCGACCATCAGTGGGGTGACCAGCAACCCGGCGCCCAGGCCCGCTGGGACTGGTTTGGGCTGCACCTCTCGGACGGCTCGGACCTGATGCTCTACCGGGTGCGCAACGCGGCAGGCCAGGTGGTGCAGGTCGCCGCCTCGCGGGTGGACGCGGCAGGCGTGGCCCGGGAAGTGCCGGGAATCACCATGACGCCGGGGCGCACCTGGCGCAGCCCCAGCGGGCGCGACTATGTGCTGACGTGGCAGGTCACCGCCCCCGACCTGACGCTGAGTCTGGAGCCCATCCGGGACGCCCAGGAACTCCTCTCGCGCACGACCTCGGTCGCCTACTGGGAGGGGCCGGTGCGCGGAACAGGCACGCTGGCGGGGCAGGCCATCACCGCCGAGGGCATGGGCGAGTTCGTGGGCGGGCTGCTCACGCGGGCCGAGGGCGGGCTGTTCGTGCCATCGGGGCGGTGAGGACGGCTGACGGTTCCCGGTTCCGACCGACTCTAGAAACTTGACATGACTACACTCAAGTTGCAGAATGGGGGAACTTGAGGAGGTTCCCTTGAATCCCGAACGCTTGACCGAAGCGGCCTTGCAGGCATTTGCCGCCGCGCAGGGCCTCGCCCAGCAAAACCAGCACCAGAACCTGACCGTCTCGCACGTGCTGCGGGCACTGCTCGACAACGACACCGCCGCCCGCGCGGTCACCTCGGCGGGGGGTGACCTGACGGCCATTCGCGCCGCACTGGACGGCGAACTCGCCAGACTTCCCCGCGTGCAGGGCGGGGGCGAGAACCTCTACCTCGACCCTGCCCTGGGCCGCGCCCTGCAAGCGGCCGAGAAGGAAGCCCAGGCGCTGGGCGACGCCTTTGTCGCCGCCGACACGCTGCTGCTCGCGCTGCGCGGGGAGAGCCGCGCCGCTGGCCTGCCCACCGAGGCCGCGCTACGCCAGACCGTGCAGGACGCCCGGAAAGGAAAGACCGTGACCACGAAAACCGCTGAACAACAATTCGACGCGCTGGAGAAGTACGGCACCGACCTCACGCAGCGCGCCCGCGACGGCAAGTTCGACCCGGTGATCGGCCGCGACGAGGAAATCCGCCGCGTGATGCAGATTCTGCTGCGCCGCACCAAGAACAACCCCGTGTTGATCGGGGAGCCCGGCGTGGGCAAGACCGCCATCGCCGAGGGACTCGCCATTCGCGTGGTGAAGGGAGATGTCCCCGAGGGCCTCAAGGACAAACGCATCGTCTCGCTGGAGATGGGCAGCCTGCTCGCGGGGGCCAAGTTCCGGGGCGAGTTCGAGGAACGCCTCAAGGGCGTGATCGACGAGGTGGTGCAGTCGGCGGGCGAGGTGATCCTCTTCGTGGACGAGATTCACACCATCGTGGGCGCGGGCAAGACCGAGGGCAGCCCCGACGCGGGCAACATGCTCAAGCCCGCGCTGGCCCGCGGCGAACTGCACCTGATCGGCGCGACCACCCTCGACGAGTACCGCGAGATCGAGAAGGACGCGGCCCTGGAGCGGCGCTTCCAGCCCGTCTTCGTGGACGAGCCCAGCGTGGAGGACACCATCTCGATCCTGCGCGGCATCAAGGAGCGCTATCAGGTCCACCACAACGTGGAGATCACCGACCCCGCGCTGGTGGCGGCGGCGCAGCTCTCGCACCGTTACATTTCCGACCGCCAGCTCCCTGACAAGGCGATCGACCTGATCGACGAGTCGGCCGCCCGCCTGCGGATGGCGCTGGAATCCAGCCCCGAGCGCATCGACCAGCTCGAGCGCCGCAAGCTGCAACTGGAGATCGAGCGCGAGGCCCTGAAGCGTGAAAAGGACCAGGACTCGCACAACCGCCTGCTGGACATCGAGGAATCGCTGAAGGCCGTCACCGACGAGCTGAGCGAGGTCCGCAGCCGCTGGGAAGCCGAGCGGCAGGAGGTCCAGACCCTGCGCGAGAAGCGCGAGGCGCTCGACGGGGTCCGCACCGAGATCGAGAAGGCCCGCCGGGAGTACGACCTCCAGAAGGCCGCCGAGCTGGAATACGGCACCCTGCCCCAGCTGGAACGCGAGGTGCAGGAGCTGGAGCGGAGGCTCAAGAGCGCCGAGTTCGCGCACATGGAAGTCACCGAGGAGGACATCGCCGCCGTCGTGAGCCGCTGGACGGGCATTCCGGTCAGCAAGCTGATGGAGGGCGAGCGCGAGAAGCTGCTGCACCTCGAAGAACAGCTGCACACCCGGGTGGTGGGCCAGGACCGCGCCATCGTGAGCGTGGCTGACGCGGTTCGCCGCGCCCGCGCGGGCCTGAACGACCCCAACCGGCCGCTGGGCAGCTTCATGTTCCTGGGGCCGACCGGCGTGGGCAAGACCGAGCTGGCGAAGGCGCTGGCCGAGTTCCTGTTCGACTCGGAAGGCGCGATGGTCCGCCTCGACATGTCCGAGTACATGGAGAAGCACACCGTGGCCCGCCTGATCGGAGCGCCTCCCGGCTACGTGGGCTACGAGGAAGGCGGCCAGCTCACCGAGGCCGTGCGGCGCCGTCCCTACGCAGTGATCCTCCTCGACGAGATCGAGAAGGCGCACCCGGACGTGTTTAACGTACTGCTGCAGGTCCTGGACGACGGCCGACTGACCGACGGGCAGGGCCGCACGGTGGACTTCCGCAACACCCTGATCGTCCTCACGAGCAACGTGGGCTCACCCTTGATTCTGGAGATGGGGCACCGGGGCGAGAGCGCCGAGGCCATCCGCGACGCCGTGCTGGAGGAGTTGCGCGGTGAGTTCCGGCCCGAGTTCCTGAACCGGGTGGACGACATCATCGTGTTCGACGCGCTGACCCCGGCCGACCTGCACCGCATCGTGGATATCCAGACGGCGGGGCTGCGGCGGCGGCTGGCCGAGCGCCGCGTCACCCTGCACCTCACCGACGCCGCCAGGGACCGCCTCGCGCAGGTCGGGTACGATCCCGCCTTCGGTGCCCGCCCCCTCAAGCGGGCCATCGCCCGCGAGATCGAGACGCCGCTCGCCCGCGAGATCCTCTCCGGCCACGTCACCGACGGCAGCAGCCTGACGGTGGATTACGACGGTCAGGCGTTCCGGTTCGAGACGGGCGTGCTGAACTGATACGGAGGCTGGACCAGCCAGGGAAGGACGCAGAAACGCCGTCACAGAGCAAGGGTGACGGCGTTTCTGTGTTCAGGTTGGACCCCATCGCCTAATCCATCACGCCCGCGCCCCTTTGCCTGAGCTGCTGCAAGAATCCAGCCGGGTCAGCGGGCGTAAGGAAATAGGTCCGGCCGTCATGGTCAATCAGGACACCCCGGTCCAGACGGGAGGCGACGGCCTGGACATGCTTTGGCCCCTCGCCCCGCCACTGGTAATTCCCGGTGTAGTAGCCCGCCATTCCGGTGCCGCCGACTTTCAACCCCAGACGCCCGGAGGGGGCAGAGGCGCGAAGTCCCGCATAAGGCCAGATGACTGTGCTGCTCAAGCGGCTGACCTGTAACCCCTCGCTCGTCAGGGCATAGCGCAGACGACGTGGAGCGATCAGGAAGAACACTGCCAGGACGGTAGCCAGCAGGGTGAGGAACAGGTGGAGAGGGAGCGGCACCGGCTCTCCAAGGGGAAACCATACGGCGGCCAGCAACAAGGCAGGACTGCCCCACTGCAACAGCCAGAACCAGCGGGGCGTCTGCGCGGGGGCCTTGGCGACCGATTCCATCATCCTGACCAAGTGAGCAGGGGGGCACCGCCCCAGGGGAGCGAAAGATACGGACAGAGAAAACCGCCGCCCGGGCCTGGGCGGCGACTTGGCGCTGAGGATCTAGCGGCGGGTGGTGTTCGCCGTGTTGACCGTGGTCGCGGTGTAGCGCTTGCCGGTCAGCCCGGCGAGGCCCAGCAGCCCGGCGAGGCCCAGCCAGCCCCAGTCGGTGGCGGAGTCGGTGGCCTCGGCGGGGGCGTTGGTGCCCACCGTCTCGCCCTCGCTGCCGTCGGTCTGGGCGTAGGCGGTCACGGGAAAGGCCAGCACGGCGGCCAGGGTCAGGGTCTTGAGCGCATTCTTCTTCATGAGGGGCAGTGTGACGCATCGCCCAGAAGGGAGAGATGACCCGCCCTTGAGGAAATCTGTATGTGCGTGGGGCTGCCCCCACAGGAGCGCGTTCAGGACCCGGAGCGCCATACCAATCCCACCGCCTCCTCCACGCTGCGGACCCCCTCGCGGCCGTCCAGACCCGGCGGCACGACAAGCTGCCGGTACCCCGCGCGGGTGGCTTCCTCGGCGCGGCGCAGGGCGCCCTGGGTGGAGCGGACCTCGCCTGCCAGCCCGACCTCCCCGAAGACTGCCACGTTGCCCGGCAACGCCCGTCCCACCACCGCCGAGTACACGGCGAGCGCCACCGCGAGGTCCAGGCCGGGGTCGGGGACCTTCAGGCCGCCCGCGAGGTTGACATACACGTCCAACCCGCCGAGCGTGAGGTCGAGGCGCCGCTCCAGCACCGCGAGCACCACGTCCACCCGGCGGGGGTCGAGGCCCACGACCACCCGGCGGGCGTTGGGGTAGGGCGTCTTGCTGGCGAGGGCCTGCACCTCCAGCAGCATGGGGCGCTGGCCGTCGATGGTCGCCGCCACGACACTGCCGGGCACGCCCACGGGCCGCTCGGCGAGAAAGGCCGCGCTGGGATTTTCGACGGCGACCAGCCCCTCCCCGCGCATCTCGAAGACGCCGAGTTCTCCGGCCTGACCGAAGCGGTTTTTCACGCTTCTGAGCAGCCGGAACGCACCCACCGTCTCCAGAAAGACCGTCGTGTCCACGATGTGCTCCATCACCTTCGGCCCGGCGACGGTGCCGTCCTTGGTGACGTGGCCGACGAGGACCGTCGCGGTGCCCGTCTCCTTGGCGGCGCGGGTGAGCAGGGCGGTGCCGTCGCGGACCTGGGCCACGCCGCCGGGGGCACCGTCGCCCTCCACGGTCACGGTCTGGATGGAATCCACGATGCACAGGGCGGGATTGTGCTCGGCCATCAGCGCGGCGACGTGCTTGGCGCGGGTGTCGCGGGTGAGCTGAATCTCGGCGGTGACGCCCAGGCGGTCGGCCCGCAGGCGAATCTGCTCCAGCGACTCCTCGCCCGCGACATAGAGGACCGTCTGCCCGGTCTGCGCGAGGCGGTCGGCGACCTGAAGCAGCAGCGTGCTCTTGCCGATGCCGGGTTCGCCGCCGATCAGGGTGACGCCGCCCGCGACCAGCCCGCCCCCCAGCACCCGGTCGAGTTCGGGGATGCCGGTGGGCGTGCGGGGTTCCTCGCGCCGCCCGACGCCCGACAGCGGGGTGAGCTTGCCGCCGGTCACGCCGCCATAGCCGCCCGCGCCCCCAGTGCGGGCCTTGCCTGCCGTGACGGTGGGCACCTCCTCCTCGAAGGAGTTCCAGGCCTGGCAGTTGGGACAGCGGCCCAGCGGTTTGGCCGACTGGTAGCCGCAGCTCGTGCAAACGTACTTGGTGGTGACTCTCGCCACCGGGGCTACCCGTTGGGCCGGGCGTCCGCCCGCCAGTAGTCCCCGTCCCCGGCCGCGAGGTAGTCCCCCTCCACGAGTTCGGTCAGCAGGACCGAGGGGTCTTCCAGGGTGCTGTGGTCGGCCAGCAGCGCGGTCACTTCCTCGGCCGAGTAGCGGCGGCCCGACTCGAACAGCCCGGTCAGGTGGTCGAGGATGGCGAGCTGGTGGGCGCGGCGGCGATCCGAGGGCCAGCCGGTGATGCGGCCGTGTTCGTCTTGAAAGGCGGCGATGCTCTTGGTCATAGAGGAGCATGGTAACGGGTGGGCGCGGGCGGGACCGTGCCAGGAGCGGCACCGAAGGGGCACCAAAGGAATGAGGCGGAAGCCGAAGCCCCCGCCCCCCTGTGGACGAGGCTCAGGCCAGGATCTGCGGCGGGGCCGTCATCCCGCGCTCGAACTGGATGCCGTCCTCGCCCAGCACGACGCGCAGTTCCTCGCCCGCGTTCCCCAGCAGTTCCAGCGCCAGCGGGTCTTCGAGTTCCTCCCGGACCAGGGTGCGCAGCTGGCGGCTGCTGCCCACCGCGTGCTTAGGGCTGCGGGCCTTGAGCTTGCCCACCAGCCACGCGGCGATGGCGGGGTCAAAAGTCACGTTCAGCTCGCGGCTGGCGAGTTCCTCGCGCATCTCACCCATCAGTTGCTGCGCCACCCGCACGAGTTCTTCCTCACCCAGCGGCCGGAAGCGGATCACGTCGTCGAGGCGGTCGAGGAACTCCGGCGTGAAGATGTGCCGCAGCGGGGTGTTGGAATCCTGCGTGACCGGGCTGAAGCCCACCGTCGGATTGACGTTGAAGCCCGTGTTGCTGGTCATGATGATGATGGTCCGGCGGAAATCCACCGTGCGGCCCAGGCCGTCGGTCAGGCGGCCGTCGTCCAGCACTTGCAGGAAGGTGTTGTAGACATCTGGGTGCGCCTTCTCGATCTCGTCGAGCAGGATCACCGAGAAGGGCTGGCGGCGCACGGCCTCGGTCAGGCGGCCGCCCTGCTCGAAGCCCACGTAGCCGGGAGGCGAGCCGATCAGCTTGGAGATGGAGTGCGACTCCTGGAACTCGCTCATGTCCACCCGGATCAAGCTGCGCTCGGAGCCGAACAGCGTCCGCGCGAGCGCCTTGGCGAGGTGGGTCTTGCCCACGCCGCTGGGGCCGACAAAGAGGAAGCTGGCGGCCACGCGGGTGCGCCCGCCCAGGCCCACCCGGGCGCGGCGCAG
The DNA here is from genome assembly GCF_030271215.1 of Deinococcus rhizophilus. Lineage (GTDB taxonomy): Bacteria > Deinococcota > Deinococci > Deinococcales > Deinococcaceae > Deinococcus > Deinococcus rhizophilus. The sequence goes on from NZ_JASNGB010000015.1 coordinate 22,233, forward strand.
GGCGCTGGAGAGGGCCTTGATCGCGTCGGGCTGGCCGTACACCTGATCGGTGAGCTGTTCTTCGAGTTCGCCGAGGTGCCCGGCGGTTTCCTCGGTATAGATGCCGCCCATCGAGTTGATCACGCTCTCGATGTCCTCGCGGGTGACGTAGGGTTCGCCGTCCTCCGTCTCCGCGACGGGCAGGCCCACGCTCATGTTCAGGCGAACGCGGCTGGCAGCCTCGTCGATCAGGTCGATCGCCTTGTCGGGAAAGTTGCGGCCCGGCAGCGACCGTTCCCCGATGCGGACGGCGAGTTCGAGCGCCGCCTCGGGAATCTGGACCCCGTGGTGCTCCTCGTAGCGGGGGCGCAGGCCGCGCAGGATCTGGAGCGTCTCGGCGGGGCTGGGCTCCAGCACGATGACGGGCTGGAAGCGGCGTTCGAGCGCGGCGTCCTTCTCGATGTAGCGGTGGTACTCGCCGGTCGTGGTGGCGCCGATCACCTGAATCTCGCCGCGCGACAGGGCGGGCTTGAGGATGTTCGCCGCGTCGAGGGTGCCCTCCGCGCCGCCCGCCCCGACCAGGGTGTGCAGCTCGTCGATAAAGGCCATCACCTTGGCGTTGCGCAGTTCCTCGATAATCTGGCGCAGCCGTTCCTCGAACTCGCCCCGGTACTTCGTCCCGGCCACCACGCCCGAGAGGTCGAGGCTGACCAGCCGCACCCCGTGCAGGTTGGGCGGCGTGCGCTTCTCGTGGATGGCGAGCGCGAGCCCCTCCACGATGGCCGTCTTGCCCACGCCGGGGTCGCCGATCAGGACGGGGTTGTTCTTGGTGCGCCGGGTCAGAATCTGGGTGACGCGCCGGATCTCCTCCGAGCGGCCGATCACCGGGTCGAGCTTGCCCTCACGGGCCTGCTGGGTGAGGTCGCGGCCGTACTCGTCGAGGAAGGGCGTGGCGACGGGTTTGGCGGCCTTGCCGGACGCGCCGCCTCCCTCGCCCTGCGCGAGTACCCGCCAGCGGATGGTGTCCACGTCCTTGGTGAGTTCCTGCAGGATGCGGAAGGCCACCCCGTCGCCCTCGCGGATGATGCCCAGCAGGATGTGCTCGGTGGAGGTCACCTGGGCACCGAGGTTGCGGGCTTCCGAGGAGGCGAGTTCCATCACCCGGCGAGCGCGCGGCGTGATGGAGGGGGCGTCGTTGAGACGGTTGCCCTCGCCCCGGCCGATGATCTCCTCGACGCGCCGGCGCAGGCCGTCCAGGGAAGCGCCGAACTCGGTCAGGATGGTCGCGGCGGTGCCGCCCTCGCGCATCAGGCCGAGCAGCAGGTGTTCGGGGCCGACCATCGCGTGCCCGAGGCGGTTGCCCTCTTCGCGGGCGTAGTGGAACACGAGGCGGGCGCGGTCGTCGTATCGGTTCATGGAGGCTCCCCCCTGTGTCGGTGTCCGAGAGTGGGACGGGGCGAAGGCGTGCGGGGTCCGGGATTGGGAGAAGGAGGGCCGGGCAGGGCGGCGCGGGTGGAGACGGGGAGACCTGCCTGAAGTCTAGTCTATGGGCCGCCGGAGGCAGGAAACGCGGCGAAGGGTCACCATCTGGCATCCCCGGAGGTCCCCACCGCCGCGAGCCGCCGCAGCGCCGCCGCAAGCGTGGCGTCCTCCCCCCGCGTGGTGAGCGCGGTGAGGTCGGTGGGAGCCAAGACGTCGGGCACGAGGGCCGCGGGCAGGGGCCGCCCCGCCGCGTCGAAGGCCCGCAGCACCGTCAACGAGAGGAGGTGCCCGCCCGGCAGCGGCAGGAACTGCACCCCGCTGTTGCCCACGCCGCGCGTGGCCTCCCCGACGACCACCGCCCCGGCTCCCCGCGCGAAGTGCGAGAAAACCTCGGCACAGGACGCGGTGCCCGGTCCCACCAGCACCGCGACCGGGCCGCGCCACACGTTCAGGGTGCCCGCCGCCGCTCGCGCCACCGCCGCCCGCACCTCTTCCCCGCGCAGGCCGCCGTAGCTGGAGGTGCCGCCCTCCCAGCGCGACTGGTAGACCACGGGCGCAAAGGCGCTCGCCGCCGCCACGCACTCGCCCAGCGAGCCGCCGCCGTTGTAGCGCAGGTCCACGATCAGCGCCGAGGCCCCGCCCGCCTGCGCCTCGGTCAGCCGCTTGAGGAACAGCTCAGAGCTGTCCTGCGGCAGGAAGCTGGGAAAGTCGATCACGGCGACCCGTCCGGTGCCCCCCGCGTCCACCCAGCCGAGGGTCGGCTCGTCGCGGGCCTGCAGCGGGGCCGTCCCCAGGGTGAGGTCACGGTCGGGCACCCCGGCGCGGCGCAGGGTCACGGGAAGGGGGGCAGCGCGGCGCTCCAGCGTGACGAACTCGTTCGGCCCCAGCGGGAGGTTCTGGCCCTGCGCGTCCTTGCCGGGCACCTCGCCGTTCACGCGGGTCAGCAGGTCGAATCGGCGCACGCCCGCGAGGTCGGCGGGGCTGCCGGGCATGACCGAGACGACGAGGAGGCCGCCTACCACCCGTGCCACCCGCACGCCCGTTCGGGGCACGGCGCGGTTCTCGCTGATCTCGCGCAGGCGCTCGGCCCCCTCGGGGTCGCGGACGTTGGTGTGGGGGTCGCCCAGTTCGGTCAGGAGGTCGCCCAGCACCGCGCGGGCGGTGGCGTAGTCGCAACCCTCCCCCTGGGGGGCGCAGCGTTCGGTCAGCACGTCGGCGTAGCGCCGGGTCAGGTCGGCGCGGTCGGCGGTCGCCCAGCCGAAATAGCGCGTTTCCAGCGCCTGGGTCGCGGCCCCGTACAGGTCGGTCGCCGGACTCGCACCCGCCAGCCCCAGGGACAGCGAGAGCGCGAGCGCCAGCACGCGGGAAGGGAGCGGGTTGTGGGGCACGGACGCAGGCTAGCGCGGCGGTGCGCGAAGCAACCGTGCGCGGCCCTCCGATGCCGTGCCCGGCAGGGCTACCCGATCCGGGTGGTCAGCACGCCGATGCCCTCCACCTCGACCTCCACCGTATCCCCGCGCGAGAGGGGACCGACGCCCTCCGGCGTGCCGGTCAGCACCACGTCGCCGGGCTCCAGGGTCACGTAGCGGGTGAGGTAGGTCAGGATGGCGGGCACGCCGAAGATCATGTGGCTGGTGCGCCCGTCCTGGCGGGTTTCACCGTTCACGCGGGTCACCACGCGCACGTCGGCGGGATCGAGGTCCGTTTCCAGCCACGGCCCCAGCGGGCAGAAGCGGTCGGCGGCCTTGGCGCGGAACCATTGCAGGTCGGTCTTCTGAAGGTCACGGGCGGTGAGGTCGAGGCCGCAGGTGTACCCGGCCACGTGGTCCAGCGCGTTTTCCGGCGTGAGGCCCCGCGCCCGCCGCCCGATCACGAGCGCGAGTTCGCCCTCGAAGTGAAAGTCCCCGGTCCACTCCGGGTAGTCCACCGTGTCGCCCTCGGCGGCCAGGGCGTTCGGCCCCTTCAGGAAGATGCCGGGTTCCTTCGGCAACTCGCCCGTGTCGTTGCCGAGTTCCTTGATGTGGTTGACGTAGTTGCGGCCCACACAGACGATCTTGCTGGGTTCGGCGGGAGCCAGCAGGGTCGCGGCGGACAGGGCCACCCTCTCCCCCGTCCGCTCGCCCGCCATGCCGCGCGTGAGGTGAACCGTATCCCCTTCGAGTTCGCCCCAGGAAGGGGAGCCGCCATGTGCGATTCGGACCAGACGCATGGGGCGAGGATATACGCTCGGCCATGCCGACCCTCGCTCAGCTCCGTGAACTCCAAGCCATCGCCCAGGCCGGGCTGACCTACACCCGCGACCCCTACGACCGCGAGCGCTTCGGGCGCCTGCTCGCGCTGACCGCCGAACTGCTCGCGGAGGGCACCGGGCAGACGCCGGAAGAGGTTCACGGCCTGCTCCAGATCGAGCGCGGCTACCTCACCCCCAAGGTGGACGTGCGGGCCGTCGTGCTGAACGCGGCGGGCGAGGTGCTGCTCACGCGTGAGCGGGTCGACGGCCTCTGGAGCCTCCCCGGTGGCTGGGCCGACCCCGGCGACAGCCCCCGCGAGGTGGCCGTGCGCGAGGTCCGCGAGGAAACCGGGCGAGGGGTGCGGGCGGTGCGGCTCCTCGCCCTGCTCGACAAGGACAAGCACCCGCATCCGCCCGACCTGTGGGCCGTGTACAAGGTCTTTCTCGCCTGCGAACTGCTGGAGGACGTGGCCGCCCACCCCGACAACACCGAGACGCTGGAAAGCGGATGGTTCTTGCCGGACGACCTGCCGCCCCTGTCCCTCGGGCGCAATCTGCCCGAACAGGTGCGGCGGATGGTGGCGCTGTGGCGGGAGCCGGGGCTGGGCGTGGACGTAGACTGACCGGGTGAAAAGCGCTGCGCTGGCTGCCCTGCTGCTCGGTTCGACGGGACTGGCTGCCTCGCCCACCGTGTCGGCCCGGCTCTCGGTGCAGCGGAGCGGGACTACTCTCTCGCACGCTTTGAAGCTACACAACCGGCTCGCGGTGCCGTTCCGGGCAGCGTATGTCTGCACGCTGGAGACGGCGCTGGTGAATGCCGCCGGGCGAGTCGTCCGGCAGTATCCACCCGAGGACACGGCCTGTCCCAGCACCTATTTCTGGCTGAGCGTGCCCGCTCGGGGCCGTGCGACGGTGTTTCAACACAAGCTGCCCTGGAATCTCTCTGAGGTGCCACCGGGGGTCTACCGGGTCAGGGCGCGGTTGCCCCTCTTCCGCGTTCCTGCCGCCTTTCAAGTGAGCAAACTCGTCACGTGGAGCGCCCCCTTCACCCTGCCAGGCAAATGAGCCACCCCGTCACCCCCGCGCAGCGCGACCTCAACCGGGCCATCCGCGCCGCGATCCTGCGCGACGGCCGCATCGGGTATGCCCTCGCCTACGGCAGTTTCACCCAGGGAACCGCCGACGCCTTCAGCGACCTGGAGTACTACGTGTTCCTGTCGCCCGCCGACCTGCCCGGCTTCGGCGTGCGGGCCTGGCTGGAAGCGGTGGCCCCGGTGCGGCAGTTCGTGGTGAACGACTTCGGGACGCCGAATGCGGTGATGGACGGCCTGATCCGGGTGGAACTGCACGCCGAGCCGGACACCGCGCTCCCGGGGGTGGAGGCGTGGCCCAACGAGAACATGAACCCGGCGGCCATGCTCGTCAAGGACAGAGGCGGCCGCCTCGCTGCCCACCTCGCCGCGCTGGCGGCAAAGGAGGGGCCGCACCCGGAGGCCGAGGCGCAACTCCTCCACGACCGCCTGCTGAACTGGCTGGTCTTCGGCGTGAACGTGCTGGAGCGCGGCGAGCGGGTGCGGGCGCTGGAGGTGCTGGGGTGGGTGCGCGGCGGGCTGCTGCGGCTGGCGCGGCTGGCCGAGGGGAACACTGGGCACTGGCTCACGGCCTCGCGCCGGGCGGAGTGGGAGCTGAGCGCGGCCACGCTGGACCGTTACGCCCGCCTGACCGGACGGCTGGACGAGCTGGAGACGCTCTACGCCGAGGCATGGAGCTGGACGCAGGAACTCACCGCGCGGGTGCCGGGGCTGCGGGGAGCGGGGCCGGAGCTGGCGCGGGACCTCACCCGCCGCCTCGGAGCAGCGCGGCAGCGGCGCTAGACTGCCCCGCGTGACTTCCCTTCCCCCCGCCCCACTCCCAGCGGGCTTCATCCGCGCCGGGGACGTGCTCGATGAACGCCTCAGCGCCGCGCAGGTGCGGACGCTGGACATGCGGTACGGCAACGAGGAACTGCTGTACGGCCTGGGCCTGCTGGACCTCTCCGGGCCCTTTTACAAGGTGTCGCCCTGGGAACTGGAGGACGAGCACGGGACGCGGCGCATCAACGCGTCCGGGTACGCGGCGGTGCCGTTCGGGGACATGCCGCCCGCCATCACCGAGTTCCTGCACGAGTTCCTGGACCGGAACCGGGCGCTGAGCCTGCCGCAGCAGTCGAGTTCGCCGTGGCGGGCGGCCCTTCAGACCAACCTCGTGCGGCTGCTCTCGCGGGAGTTGCCCAGCCACGCCGACTCGCAGGTCTTCTTCTGCTCCAGCGGCACCGAGGCCATCGAGGGGGCGCTGAAGTTCGCCAAGGCGTGGAGGCCAAAGGCGAAGTACTACGTCTCCTTTTCCAGCGGCTACCACGGCAAGACGCTGGGCAGCCTCAGCCTGACCCCCAACCCGGAGTATCAGGACATCTTCCGGCCGCTGGTGCCGGGCGCGGTCACGAGTCCCTACGGTGACCTCGACGCGCTGACCCAGCTGATCCGGCGGCTGGGACCGGACAAGGTGGTGGCGGTGGTCGTGGAACCCATTCAGGGCGAGGGCGGCGTGAACATTCCCCCGCCCGGGTTCCTGCGCGGGGTGGGCGAGCTGTGCCGCCGACACGGCATCGTCTGCATCGCGGACGAGATTCAGACCGGGCTGGGGCGTACCGGGCACTGGTTCGAGTCGGCGGCGCAGGGCCTGGACCCCGACATCGTGACCCTCGCCAAGCCGCTGGGCGGCGGGATGACGGCGGTGGGCGCGACCATCGTGCGGCACGCGATCTACAAGAAGATGCTGGGCGGCCTGAGCTCCAAGCGGCACTCCAACACCTTCGGCGGCAACGCGCTGGCGATGGCGGTGGGCCTGAAATCGCTGGAGTACCTGGTGGAGCAGGACCTCCCGGCCCGCAGCGCCCGCCTGGGCGCGGCAGGGCTGGCGCGGCTGCAGGCCCTGCAGGAGGAGTACCCCCGCCTGCTGGAGAGCGTGCGCGGTCAGGGCCTGCTGCTGGCGATGCAGTTCCGCCCGATGGTGGGCGTGCCCCTGCCCGGCGTGCTCAAGGAGATCGTCTTCGAGGCGACCGCGATCCTCGCGCTGCGCGAGCTGCACGCGGCGGAGGTGATGGCGAACCTCAGCCTCAGCTCCAAGCGCACGGTGCGCCTGACCCCCGCGCTGGACATGCCGGAAGACCTCTTTTTCACCATGCTGGGCCGGGTCGGGGTCTTCGCGGGCCGCAACCCCGCCTCACGCCATCTGCTCACGAACACGCCCCCCGGGGTCACGGCGCGGCTGGCGCAGTTCGCGGCGAGCAAGCCGAAGAAGCGGACGGAGAGCGACGGGTAGACGGCACCCCCTACGCCAGCCCGCAGGCCCGCTGCACCAGCACATGCACCTCGTCGCGGCCCATGCGCCGGGCACGCAGGGGCAGGTCAGCGGGCAGTTCGGAGAGGCCGGGTACCAGCGGCGCGAAGCGGAACTCCGGGCGGGCGATCAAGTCACGGGCGGCGGTGAAGGCCAGGACCGCGTCCAGCCGCAGCTCGTAGTGGGCGTTCAGCTCGGCGCGGAGGGAGTCGGGGTCGCCCGCGAGCAGGGCGATCAGGGCGGGGTGCAGGGCAAAGCCCTCGTCGAGCGAGTCGGTGACACGGGCCACGTCGAGCAGCAGCGCCGCACCGGGCAGGGCGTACCCACTGATACGGCGGCGGCAGGTCTCGGGCGGGTCGCCGCGCACCTCCTTCACCTCGCGCCCCACCCGCGCCGCGCTCGCCAGGTAGGTCCAGAAGCGGCCCAGGCTGCTGTAGCGGGCCAGTTCCACGTACCCGGCGGGCCGGGCGGGCAGCGGGCGGGTGGGTTTTGCGGGGGCGGTCACGCCCGTATGCTCTCGCGCCCCCGGGCACCGGGGGGCCGAGTCTCAAGGCCGGGTGAACGGGGCCTGGGGTGCAAGGCCCCAGTCTGGACAACTTGCACCGGGTACAAGAAGAGGCATGACCAATCCAGCCACCCTTCAGGCGATGCTCGCGCACCTCGACCTCGGCGCCCTTGAGCGGCTGGGGCAGAAGGTGGACCTGCCGGGCCTGCTCTCCAGCGTCTCGCAGCTCAACGACGGCCAGCTCAGGCAACTCGCCCGCACCCTGGGTGGGGGCGGAGGCCGCACGAATGAGCTGCCCACGCCCGACGGCGACTTCTACGGCCAGCTGAACCGCTTGACCCCCGAGCAGCGGGAGGTCCGGCAGCAGACCCGCACGTTCATGACCGATCAGGTCCGGCCCATCATGAACGTGTACTGGAACCGCGACGAGTTCCCGCAGCAGCTCATCCCCGAGCTTCGCAAGCTCGACCTGGTGCGGCGGGTCTGGAACGAGGACGGCACCCGCAAGCCCGACGCCACGCTCGTCGAGGGCCTGATCACCCTGGAAGCCTGCCGGGTAGACGTGTCGACCGCCGTCTTCTTTGGGGTGCACGCGGGGCTGGCCTTCGCGTCCATCGCGCTGGGCGGCAGCGAGGAGCAGAAGGCCGAGTGGCTGCCCAAGATGCTCGACCTCGAGGCCATCGGGGCCTTTGGCCTCACCGAGCCGGAGGGCGGCTCGCAGGTCAGTCAGGGCATGCGGACCACCTGCCGCCGCGACGGGGACAGCTGGGTCCTGAACGGCGAGAAGTACTGGATCGGCAACTCGCCCTTCAGCGACTTCACGGTGGTCTGGGCGCGGGACGAGGAGACGAATGAGGTGCGCGGCTTCATCGTGCGGGCGGGCACGGCGGGCTACCGGGTCGAGAAGATCGAGGGCAAGACGGCCCTGCGGATCGTGGAAAACGGGCACATCTTCCTGGAGGAGTGCCGGGTGCCCGAGGCCGACCGCCTGCAGGCGGTGCGCGGCTGGCGCACGACGGCCGAGGTGCTGCGGCTCACGCGGGCGGGCGTGGCGTGGCAGGGCGTGGGCTGTGCGCTGGGCGCCTACGAGCTGGCGCTGGGCTACGCGCAGACCCGCGAGCAGTTCGGCAAGCGCATCGGGGAGTTCCAGCTGATCCAGAACCACCTCGTCCATATGCTGGGCAACGTGACGAGCATGCTGGGGCTGGTGCTGCGGCTCTCGGACATGGCCGACGCGGGCGAGATGGAAGACGAGCACGCCTCGCTGGCGAAAGTGGTCACGGCGGCCCGCTGCCGCGAGACGGTGGCACTCGCCCGCGAGACCTTCGGCGGCAACGGCATCCTGCTGCAAAACGGCATCGCCAAACACTTCGCGGACACCGAGGCGATCTACTCCTACGAGGGCACCAACGAGATCAACACGCTGGTGGTGGGCCGGGCGATCACGGGCTTCAGCGCGTTCGTGTAACGGCTTCAGGAGCAGGTCAGTCAAAGCGGGCGGGCTCCCAGCCTAGGAACTGAGAGCCCGCCCGCCTTTCATCTGTTTGCCGGGATCAGCCCGGGGACGCCGTGCCCAGTCCCATCTCCGGCGACCCCGCCACGGTCAGGGCAGGCGCCGCGCCAGCTGGTCGTACAGGAAGTTGGCCGCGTCGTGCTGGTGCTGCCACAGGGTCAGCAGTCCGAACTGGTCCTGCACGGTGACGCGCCGCCCCGCCGGGAGGTCGAAGTCCAGCCGGGCGGTGAGCTTGGCCCACGGCACCAGCGAGCCCGGCGCGATCAGGATCGGGCTGACCTTGATCACGCCGGGCGTGTTCGGGTCCGCGACGATGGTGGCGCCGGGGTAGCGGCGCTTGATCGCCCCGGCCGAGTCACGGCCCATCGCAGCCAGGATGCCGCTGCGCTGCTCGGGGCTGAGCAGGTTGGGATTGCCCTGAATCTGGGGCGCCAGAACCACGTAGCGGGCGGTCGAGAGGGCCTGGGCGTTCCAGAAGTTCGCGGGCTGAGCGCCCGCCGGAGCAGAGGACAGGGCGAGCGAACCGAGGGCCAGGGGCAGCAGAACTTTCTTCATGCCGCCCAGTGCAGCACGGCGGACCTGACGGACGGTGAACCCGGGGTGAGGGTGCCGCCGTCACGTTCTGGCCGCAACCGGATTCCGTCCGGCGCGGGCGACAGAATCCCGGCCCCGATCCGCCCTAGCATGGCCCTCATGCAAGAGCTGCTGACCACCCTGCGCCGGTTGCGTGCCCCGGACGGCTGCCCCTGGGACCGCGAGCAGACCCACGACTCCCTGCGGCCCTACCTGCTGGAAGAAGCGGCCGAGGCCGTGGACGCTGTGGCAGAGGGACCACAGGCCCTCGCCGCCGAACTGGGGGACGTGCTGCTGCAGGTCGCCTTTCACTCGGTGATCGCCGAGGAGGCCGGGGCCTTCGGGTACGCGGACGTGGAACGCGGCATCGTCGAGAAGCTGGTGCGGCGCCACCCACATGTCTTCGGCGACGTGCAGGTCGCGGACTCGGGCGAGGTCGTCGCCAACTGGCAGGCCATCAAGGCGGCCGAACGGGGGGGCAGGCCCCGCCGCGCCGCCGACCGGGTGC
>NZ_JASNGB010000150.1 GCF_030271215.1 Deinococcus rhizophilus
AGCGCGGCGGCAGCGGCGAGCGGCGCCCCCCTGTTCCCCGGCCCAGCCGCAGGGCCAGTACAGCGGCGATGGCCCACAGCCACAGGACGCTGTGCAGCTGCTCGAGCGGAGTCCCGCGTGTGTTCAGCGCGGACCACAGCAGCACGCCCGCCGCCACGGGCGCGGCGTACCGCAGCAGCCGCAGCCACACCCGGACGGGCACGGTGGGCGCCGGGCTGCGGGACCGGGACCGGACCTCTTGCACCGGGATCACGTCACGCCGGGCTGGGGCGTCGGGTCAGCCTCAGTCGGCACGGCACTCAGCGCTCCGCCCGCGCAGTGGCCTGTTTCAGCCGCTCGGCCCGCACCGCTTCCCAGGCCAGAGCAGAGGCCAGCGCCTCGGCGGTGGTGTGGCGGGGCGCCCAGTCCAGCAGTTCGCGGGCGCGGGTGATGTCGGCGTAGGCCCCGGCACTGTCGCCCGGACGGCGCGGGCCGTCGCGCACGCTCAGCGGCGTGGGCGACACCTCCCCGAAGGCCGTGACCAGTTCCCGCACGGTCACGCCCCGCCCGGTGCCCACGTTGATCGGGAGATACCCCCGGGGGTCCGGCCCGGTCGCGGCCGCCCGCGCAAAGGCCGCGTCGAAGCCGTCCAGCGCCGCCACGTGCGCCAGCGCGAGGTCCCAGACGTGGATGTAATCGCGCAGCCCGGTGCCGTCGCGGGTGGCGTAATCGGTGCCGGTGATCTCGAAGGCCGCCTGCCGCCCCTGCGAGGCCGCGACCAGCCGTCCCAGGATGTGCGAGGGCTCGGCGAGGTACGGCCCGGTGCGCAGCCGGGGGTCGGCGCCCAGCGGGTTGAAGTACCGCAGCGCGATGCCGCGCAGTCCGCTGCCGGGCGCTCCGCACAGGTCTTCGAGCATCTCCTCGGTCATCCGCTTGGAGCGGGCGTAGGGACTCAGCGGCTGCAGCGGGCTGGCCTCGGTGACCCGGAAGTCGGCGGGCGAGGCGTAGATGCTCGCGCTGGAGCTGAAGACCACCCGCGTTTGCCCCAGCGCCTGCAGGGTCTCGAACAGGGTCAGGCTGGCGACCACGTTCTCGCGGTAGTAGCGGGCCGGGTGCGCCACCGACTCGGGCACCACGATCAGCGCCGCGAAATGCAGGGTGGCCGCGATCTCGGGATGCTCGGCAAAGATGCGGCGCACCAGGCCCTCGTCGGCCACGTCCCCCCGGTAAAAGACCCGGCCCCGCGTGAAGGCTTCCGGCCCCGTCACCAGCGAGTCGAGGACGACCGGAGTGTGCCCTGCGTCCTCCAGGGCCGAACAGACCGTGCTGCCGATATACCCGGCGCCGCCGGTCACCAGAACTTTCATGGGGGGCAGCATACTCTCACGAACCTGACGAAAAGCTTGATGACTAGGGTGTGGTGGCCCCCCCGACCTTCACACTTTCAGGTCTGGCGCGCCAGCCTGCCGCTGCGCCGCAGAAACCGCCACAGCAGCGCCGCCGCCGCTGTGACCAGCCCTGCCGTCAGCCCGAACCACAGTCCGCGCGGCCCCAGCCCCAGCCCGAAGGCCAGCAGTGACCCCACCCCCAGGCCCACCCCCCAGTACGACGCGAGCGAGATCAGGAGCGGCACGCGGGTGTCCTGCAGGCCCCGCAGCGCCGCGTTCGCCGTGACCTGGACCCCGTCCACCGTCTGGAACAGGGCGGCGATGGCGAGCAGGCCCGCCCCGGTCGCCAGCAGCGCCGCGTTGCCCGGGTCCCGGGCGTCCACGAACACGCCCAGCACCAGCCGGGGCGCCAGCAGTTCCAGCGCGGCAAAGGCCAGCATGACTCCTGCTGCCAGCCCGATGCCGGTCAGCCCGGCGCGGCGGACCCGGCCCGTTTCGCCGCCGCCCGCCGCCTGCGCCACCCGGATACCGGTGGCCGTGGACAGTCCCAGCGGCACCATGAACACCGCCGTGATGACCTGCAACGCCACGTTGTGCGCCGCGAGCGCCTCGGCCCCGAAACGGGCCATCAGCAGCGAGGTCACGCTGAACATGCCCCCCTCGGCCCCCAGGGTCAGGCCGATGGGCCAGCCCAGGCGCAGCAGCGCCCCCACCTCTGGCCCCACCCGGCTCCCCGGCGCGGCGGGAAAGCGCCGCAGCGCCACCGGCAGCAGGGTCAGCGCCATTCCCCAGGCGGTCAGGGCACTCGCGGCGGCGGCTCCCGGCAGCCCCAGCGCGGGCAGCGGTCCCCACCCGAAGGCGAGCGCGGGGCTCAGGAAGGCCACCACCGCCACCCCGCTCAGCGCCGTCACCGTGACCATGCGGGGCTGCCCGGTCCCCTCCAGCGCTCCCCGCAGCGCCACGAACGCGAGGACCGGCAGCATTCCCAGCGCGTAGAGCCGCAGGTAACTCGCCGCGAGGTCGCCGCGCACGCCCTCGGGCGCGAGGCCGGGCAAGGCCGCCGCGATGCCCCACATCAGCGGCAGGGCGACCGCCGTCAGGCCCAGGGCCAGCCGCAGCCCCCCGCGCAGGGTCAGCGCCACGCCCGCCGGATTCCCCGCTCCATGCGCCTGCGCCGCCCGTGGCCCCACCGCCAGCATGATGCCGGTCAGAATCAGGAACAGCAGGTAGTAGGNGGCGACCGCCGTCAGGCCCAGGGCCAGCCGCAGCCCCCCGCGCAGGGTCAGCGCCACGCCCGCCGGATTCCCCGCTCCATGCGCCTGCGCCGCCCGTGGCCCCACCGCCAGCATGATGCCGGTCAGAATCAGGAACAGCAGGTAGTAGGCCGCGTTCGCGTAGGCTGCCGCCGCGAGTTCCGGGGTGCCCAGCCGCCCGATCACCGCCGTCGAGATCAGCGTCAGCGCGTTGGCCGCGAACTGCGACACGATCACCGGGCCCGCCAGCCGCACCAGGGGGCCAAGTTCGCTGCTGCGGGGGGACGGGGGAGAGGCCGGGCCAGAAGTCACCGGGAGAGTGTAGGCCAGGGCGGGCGGGGCTAGCCCTCCTCCTGCCGCACCTCCCCGTCCAGTGTCTCCTCCTCCAGGGCCTCCGGGTCCAGCGGCTCCACCTCGCCTCCGGTAAAGCGCTTGGTGAGCCAGCGGTCGAAGCGGGCCAGGCCCTCGGCCTGCCGGGCGTAGGCTTCCTGCAAGAGGCGCAGCCGGGCGTGGACCACCCGCAACTGCTCGTCCGAGAGGGGGATGTCGGCGCGGGTCCAGTCGCGGCGGTAGGTGCCGTCCAGGGTATGGGTGGCGCGGCGCAGGGTCACCATGTCGCGGGCCTCGTCGAGCGGCACCCCCAGCGCCCGCAGGTCCAGCACGTCGCGCAGCAGCCGCAGGGCGTAGGGACCGTAGAGCGAGCGCCCCGAGGCCGTCACCTGATCGGGGGTCAGCAGCCCGAGGTCGGCGTAGTGCATCACCGTGCGCCGGGTCACGCCCGCCTCCCGCGCGAGTTCGGCGGTCGTGTAGAAGGTCAGCGGGGTCAAGGGGTGACGACCAGTCAAGGGGCGACGACCACTTTCCCGGTGACCCGCCGCTCCAGCAGCGCCCGCAGCGCCTCCGGGGTGCGCTCCAGCGGGTAGCGTGCGCTCACCAGCGGCCGCACCGTGCCGTCTGCCACCCACCCCAGCAGCCGGGCGAGGTTGCGGGCGTTGGCGCGGGGGTCGCGCCGGGCGAACTCGCCCCAGAACACGCCCACCAGCGAGGCGCCCTTGAGCAGCGGCAGGTTCAGCGGCAGTTTCGGAATGCCGCCCCCCGCGAACCCCACCACGAGGTACCGCCCGCCCCAGCCGATCGACCGGAAGGCGGCCTCCGCGAAGTCGCCGCCCACCGGGTCGAAGATCACGTCCGGCCCCTTCCCGCCCGTCAGAGCCTTGACCCGCTCGCGCAGGTCCTCCGAGCTGTAGTTCAGCGTCCCGTCGGCCCCGTGCTCGCGGCAGAGGGCGAGCTTCTCCTCGCTGCTCGCCGCCGCGATCACCCGGGCGCCCAGCGCCTTGCCGATGGTGACGGCCGCGAGGCCCACCCCTCCCGCCGCGCCCAGCACGAGCAGCGTCTCGCCCTCCCGGAGGTTGGCCCGGTCCACCAGCGCGTGCATGGTCGTGCCGAACGCCAGGGGCAGCCCGGCGGCGACCTCCGTGCTCACCCCGTCGGGCAGCGGCATCACGGCATTGGCGGGGGCGAGCAGCATCTCCGCGAAGGCTCCGGTCCCGGTGAACGCGGCGACCCGCTGCCCCACCTGCACATGGCTCACGCCCTCACCCACGGCCGCAACCGTCCCGGCGGCCTCCGCCCCCGGCGTGAAGGGCAGGGGCGGTTTGACCTGATACTGCCCCATCACCATCAGGGCGTCGGGGTAGTTCACGCCCGCCGCCTCCACCTTCAGCACCACCTCGCCGGGGCCGGGGATGGGGTCGGGGACGGTCTGGACGCTGAGGGCTTCGGGTTCGGCAAAGGCGGTGCAGGTCACGGCACGCATGAAAAACCTCCGGTGGGACGGGGAAGAAGGGGTCTGAACGTGCCCTCGGGCGGCGCTCCACTCCGTCGCTGCGACTCTCGGACAGCACTTCCAGTTCGCGCCGCCCTTTGCACGGGGCACTCACTTCGTTCGACCCGGAAAGGGCATTCCACCTCTCCAGGTCCCGCCCTATAGTAAACGCCAGCGTTCACAGTTGACGTTCACGGACACTCTGCTTGTCTGTGTCTGCGCCCTGAAAGGAGTTCCCCACATGGCCCCCTTCCTGTCCCGCCGCGACCTCCAGTTCCAGCTGTATGAAGTGCTCGACACCGCCGCGCTGCCCTCGCGCCCCCGCTTCGCCGAGCACTCGCGCGAGGTTTACGACGACGTGCTGAACCTCGCCTACAGCGTGGCCGAGCGTTACTTCGCCAACCACCTGCGCGAGGCGGACCTCCACGAGCCGCACGTCGTGGACGGGAAGGTGAAGCTGCCCCCCCAGATGGAGGGCGCGATGCGGGCCTTCCGGGATGCGGGCTTTTTCAGTGCCCATCACGACGAGGAGCTCGGTGGGCTGCAACTGCCCTGGGTGGTCATGCAGGCGGTGCAGGCGCACTTTCAGGCGGCCAACATCTCGACCAGCGGGTACCCCTTCCTGACCATCGGGAACGCCAACCTGCTGCGTGAATTTGCCTCCGAGGAGCAGCAGGCGAAGTACCTCACGCCGCTGCTGGAGGGCCGCTGGTTCGGCACGATGGCCCTTTCCGAGCCGCACGCGGGCTCCGGGCTGGCCGACATCACGACGACGGCCACGCCGAAAGAGGACGGGACCTACGCGATCACCGGCACCAAGATGTGGATCTCGGGCGGCGAACACGAACTCTCGGAGAACATCGTCCACCTCGTCCTGGCGCGGATCAAGAGTGCTCCGGCGGGGGTCAGGGGCATCTCGCTCTTTATCGTGCCGCGCTACCGGGTGGGCCCGGATGGACAGCCTGGCGAGTCCAACCACGTCGTCCTGGCGGGCCTCAATCACAAGATGGGGTACCGGGGCACCACCAACACGCTGCTCAATTTCGGGGAGGGCGGCGAGACGGTGGGCGAGCTCGTGGGCGAGCCCGGACAGGGCCTCGCGCAGATGTTCCGCATGATGAACGAGGCCCGCATCGGCGTCGGCATGGGCGCGGTGATGCTGGGCTACGCGGGGTACCTCGCCAGCCTGGAATATGCCCGCGACCGGCGGCAGGGCCGCCTCCCCGGCAACAAGGACCCGCACGCCGAGCCCGTGCCCATCACCGGGCACCCCGACGTGCGCCGGATGCTGCTGCGGCAAAAAAGCTTCGTGGAGGGCGGCCTCGCGCTGGGCCTCTACGCCTCCTCGCTGGTGGACGACCTGCACACCGGGCCGGAGGAGGAGCGGGCAGACACCGGGCTGCTGCTCGACCTGCTGACGCCCATCGTCAAATCCTGGCCCAGCAAGTACAGCCAGGAGGCCCTGAGCGACGCGATCCAGGTCATGGGCGGGGCGGGCTACACCCGCGACTCCCCGGTCGAGCTGTACTACCGCGACAACCGCCTCAACCCCATCCACGAGGGTACGGAGGGCATTCAGGCCCTCGACCTGCTGGGGCGCAAGGTGACCCAATCGGGCGGGCGTGGCCTGACGGTGCTGCTGGAGCGGATGTCGGCGGACCTGACGGCCTCCGGGGACCTGGAGGGCGTGGCCGAGATTCGCGCCGCGCTCGCCACAGCGGTCGCCCAGAGCACGGCGGCCCTGCGCGGCCTCCTGGCCCAGGCCCCCGCCCTCGGCCCCGACCGTTTCCTCGCCAATGCCCACAGCGCCCTGGAGATGCTGGGGCACACGGTCGTGGGCTGGATGTGGCTGCGGCAGGCGGCAGTGGCGGCCCGCAAGTTGCCGGAGGCGCGGGGTGAGGGCGCCGACTTTTACCGGGGCAAGCTGCACGCGGCCCGCTTCTTCGCCGTGCATGAGCTGCCGAAGGTCAAGGCCCACGCGGACCTCTTGGCGAGCGCGGACCCCACGACGCTGGAGATGCAGGAGGCGTGGTTCTGACGGGCCTCGGCTGACTGCCGCTGAGAAGTGTCCCTGGCCCTGGTCCAATCATGAGGTGAAAGAACGGGCAGGGGCGGGGGCCTAGCGGCTGTGGATGATGGGGAAGATGCCGCTGGTGGTGTGGGTGGCGGCGTAGGCGTCCTGGAGGGTGCTGCCTTCCGAGGATCCGACGTAAATATTGAGCTCGTTGGTGAAGGTGGCCGTGGACGTACCCGTGACCTTGAGGTGGTCGGCGTCGCCGGGGCGCGTGCCAGGCTGGTTCACCAGGCAGTGGGCGGTGACCGTGACCGGCGGGGCACGGCGGGGGTAGGACTCGGACAGGATGATGCCCGGCGTGAGCAGGGGTTGCCCATCCACCAAAAGGGGCCGGGTGCCTTGCCCACCCTGGCTGGTCTTGATGGTGATGTACTGGCACTGCGGGCTATACGGGCTGCTGGCCTCGGGCATGGGGGCGACGCCATACGTCCGGGGAGGAGGGGTAGTGTTGCAACTGGCGAGCGCGAGGGCCGGGATCAGGCTCAGGGGCAGCAGTTTTCTCATCTGAATTCCTTGGGAGCGGGCGCATGTGGAGGTCCGAGTTGTGCCCCGAACATGGGGCCAGCAGAGAGCCCAGGCGCTCGCGCGACCAGGACCGCTTCAAAGGGGCAGCCCCAACTCTCTGGAAGGGATTCTGGTGAACCCTGGCGCTCTCCCCGTGTCAAAGGCTTTACTGACATCTTGCAGTTTTAGAAAAGGCTGTCTGGAACGCGCTT
>NZ_JASNGB010000151.1:0-510 GCF_030271215.1 Deinococcus rhizophilus
CCCGCCCGCCACCGGGGCCGCGCCCCTGGCCGACCGCACGCTGGACCTCGGCACCGCCCTGACGCTGGGCGCCGAGGCTCCCTTCACAGGCACCTCCTGGCGGGTGGAGGACACCCCGGCGTGGCTGAGCGTCTCGCCGACGTCGGGGACCGGGGCGCTGCGGGTGCAGGTGCGGGCCAACCGGGCGCTGGGCACGCCGGTGAAGGCGGATCAGGCGCGGTTGACCGGGGAACTGAGAATCACCTGGCAGGCGGGCGAGCAAAAGGGCACGGCGGTCTGGACCGTCACCGCCGACCAGTACGTGCTGACGGGCCGGGTCACCGACCCCGCGCAGGCCCAGGGCCCCGATGTGGGCACCGCCCCAGCTGAAACGGGAGCCCCCGCCGGGGCCCGCAGCGTGATCGTGAAGTACCGCTCGCCCGCGGCGCAGGCGCTCGCGCTGGGCCAGAGGGTCACCGGGCCGGACGCCGGGCTGGCGAGCACCCGCGCGGCCCTGCAGCAGATCGGTCC
>NZ_JASNGB010000151.1:732-7206 GCF_030271215.1 Deinococcus rhizophilus
CGCGGCCCTGCAGCAGATCGGTCCGGCGGCGCGGCAGGACCTCGGCGGGCGGCGGGCCGAACTCGTCACGGACGATGTGGCGGGCACGCTGGCGGCGCTGCGGCGTGACCCCAACGTGGAGTACGCGGTGCCCAACGCCGTGCTGCGGGCCCAGGCCACGGCGGCCCCGGTCGAGCCCACCGACGAGTACGCGGGCCTGCAGTGGGCCTACCGCCTGCTGGGGTACCGGGCCGTGTGGCGCGACATGGAGGACGGAGGCTACACCCGGCCCGTCACGGTGGCGGTCGTGGACTCGGGGGTGCGCTACGACCACCCGGACCTCGCCGGGTCGCTGCTGGGGCCGGACGAGGGGGCGCTGGACGTGCTGGGCTTCGTGCCCGCAGGCCAGGCGGGGGCCTACGACAACGGCGACGGGGACGGCCCCGACCGTGACCCCACCGACCCCGGCACCCCGGCCCGCCGGGGGGGCAGCCACGGCACCCACGTCAGCGGCATCATCGCGGCCCGCTGGGGCGAGATCGCCGCGTTTCCCGGCTGCGCGGGGTGCAGCACCAGCGGGGTGGTGGGCGCCGCCTACAAGGCGCCGGTGAAGGTCCTGCCCCTGCGCGCCATCGACGCGCAGGGCAACACCGAGGTCTCGGACGTGGTGAACGCGGTGCGCTACGCGGCGGGGCTGCCCGTCACGCTGGGCACGCACACCTACCGGCTGGACCGTCCGGCGCAGATCATCAACCTGAGTCTGGGGGGCGACATCCCCGCGAGCCAGGCCGCGCCGCTGTGCGAGGCGGTCGCGGAGGCCACGGCCGCCGGGGCGCTGGTCTTCGCGGCGGCGGGCAACGGCTACGGCACCACTCCCTACTACCCGGCCGCCTGCGAGGGCGCGGTGGCGGTGGGGGCGGTGACCCTCTCGGGGGCCAGTGCGCCCATCCAGGCCAGCTACTCCAACCGGTACCCGGCGGTGCAGCTCGCCGCGCCGGGCGGGGTGGACCTGACGGGAGCGACCTACCACAACGGCGGGCAGCTCAACGGCAACCCCTATGCCGACGTGATTCTCTCGACCGACTGGGACTACGGCAAGAACCAGCCCACCTACATGGGGCAGGCCGGAACCAGTCAGGCCACCCCGCAGGTGAGTGCGCTGGCCGCGCTGCTGCTCAGCAAGGGCGTGACCCAGGGCCGGGACGACACGCTGGCCCGGCTGGTCGAGACGGCGACCGACATGGGGACCAGTGGCCGCGACGACGCCTTCGGGTACGGGATGGTCAACGCGGCGGCGGCGCTGGGGGCTCCGGCGGTCACGGACACCCTGGGCCTGCGGCTGTGGGACACGCGGGGCCTGGCCTATCAGCCCGCGCTTGACGCGCTGGGGCGCTTCACGGCCTACCTGCCCGACGGCACCTTCCGGGCGCTGGCCGGGCGCGACCGCGACGGCAACGGCATCTACGGCGAGACGCACGAGCCGGGTACCGAGCGCGGGGCCACGCTGGGGCCGGACCGGACGCGGGTCGACCTGGGCGAGCTGAGTCCAGCCCCCTGAGCGCGGGGCCAAGGCTCTTTGCAGCAGCCCTGGGTGCGGAACTTTCCGGCCCGGGGCTGCCCCCTGTCTGCCCTCTGTGACCTGCTTGACAGTCCTCCCGCCGCCGCCTACCCTGAGCGCACGTTCAGAGCTTGAGCTGCCGTTCATGTTTCCCTGCCCGGACCACCGTGGTCCGAGGGGGGCATGGCGGCGTACCCGGAGGGTTCATGAAGAAACTGCTGCTGACCGCCCTGCTCACCACGCTGCCCACGGCCGGTGCCGCGACCCTCGTTTACGGCGCCAACGGCGACCCGGTCAGCCTGGAGCCGGGCAACATCACCGACGGCATCAGCATCCTGGTGCAGCACCAGATTTACGACACGCTGGTGGCCTTCAAGGACGGCACCACCGACACTGAGCCGGGTCTGGCGACCAAGTGGACCAGCAACGCCAACGCGACCCAGTGGACCTTCACCCTGCGCCAGGGCGTGAAGTTCCACGACGGCACCGCCTTCAACGCGGACGCGGTCGTGTACAACTTCAGCCGCTGGTGGGACCCCAAGCATCCGCAGGGCTTCCGCAACCAGGGCCGCACCTTCGAGATCTGGGGCCAGCTGCTGGGCGGCTACAAGGGCGACGCCACCTCGGTCGTCAAGAACATCGTCAAGGTGAACAACACCACCGTGCGCTTCGACCTGAACAAGTCGTCGAGCGTCTTTCCGGAAGTGATCGGCGCGGGGTATTTCGGCATCGCCAGCCCGACCGCCATCAAAAAGGACGGGGCCAAGTACGGCACTCCGGCCAGCAAGCCCATCGGCACCGGGCCCTTCATCTTCCAGAGCTGGCGCACGGGTGACCGGGTGACCCTCACGCCCAACAAGACCTACTGGGGCACCAAGGCCAAGGTGGACGGCCTGATTATCCGCGCCATCAAGGACTCCTCGCAGCGCCTCAACGAGCTGAAGGCGGGCACCATCGACTTCACCTCCGACCTCACGCCCGACGCCCTGCGGAGTGTGCAGGCCGACCGCAACCTCACGGCGGTCAAGAAGCCCTCCTTCAACGTGGGCTTCCTGAGCCTGAACAACCGCAACCAGTACATCAAGAACGACAAGGTGCGCGAGGCCATCTCGATGGCGATCAACCGCAAGGCCATCGTGGACGCCTTCTGGAACGGGCTGGGCATCAGCAACGCCAGCTTCCTGCCGCCCGTGCTGGCCTGGGCCAACTCCAAGAATGTCCCGGCCACCTACCGGTTCGATCCGGCCGCCGCGAAGAAGATGCTGGCCGACGCGGGCTATCCGAACGGCTTTTCCATCGACCTGTGGTACATGCCGGTCAGCCGCCCGTACTTCCCCACCCCCAAGCCCATCGCCGAGGCCATCGCCGCGGACCTCAGCGCCATCGGCATCAAGGTCAACCTCAAGACCGAGGACTGGGCCAAGTACCTGGAAAGCCGCAACAAGGAACCCGGCTTCGACATGTACATGATCGGCTGGACCGGCGACTACGGCGATCCCGACAACTTCTACGGGGCGTACTACGGCCCGACCGCCAGCGACGATATCAACTGGAACCCGGCCGAGCTGCAGCGCCTGCTGGAACAGGGCCGCGCCGCCGTGGGCCGCACCGCCAAGGCCCGCGTGTACGGCCAGCTGCACGAGATCACCTACAAGGCCAACTACCGCCTGCCGATGGTGCACAGCCAGCCGCTGGCCGCCGCCCGCACCTACGTGCGCGGCTGGGTGCCCAGCCCCCTGGGCAGCGAGGCCTTTAACAACATTTCGCTGGTCGGCAAGCGCTAAGCCGCCATTTCTAACGGGAGGGCGCGGGACCGTGGGCAGAATCGGAAAGCCCGCCCCGCGCCCTCCCCCATGCTCACGAGAGAGGAGCCGACATCTTGGGCAGTTACGTCATTCGCCGCCTGCTGCGGACCCTGCTGGTCATGATCGGAATCAGCGTGGTGGTGTTTGCCTTTGTGCGGTCCATTCCCGGCGACCCGGCGACCGCGCTGCTGGGCGAGCGGGCGACCCCGGCCGCAGCGGCGGCCCTGCGCGAGCAACTGGGCCTGAACAAGCCGTGGTTCATCAACTTCGGCAACCTCGGCAACCCGCTGGACGCGCAGTACCCGCGCTACGTGGCCGGACTGCTGCAAGGGGACCTGGGCAGCGGCCTGAAAAGCAATATCCCGGTGCGCGACGAACTCGCCTCGCGCTTCCCGGCGACCGCCGAGCTGAGCATCGCGGCGCTGCTGTTCGCCCTGTTGATCGGGCTGCCCGCCGGAATCATCGCGGCGCTGCGGCGCAACAGCGCCTGGGACAACCTGGCGACCACAGTCAGTCTGGTCGGCGTCAGCATGCCGGTGTTCTGGCTGGGGCTGCTGCTGTCGTATTTCTTCGCGGTGCGGCTGGGCTGGCTGCCGCCCTCGGCGCGGCTGGGCAACGAGACAGTGCTGGAGCCGGTCACCGGGTTTTACGTGCTCGACGGGCTGCTGCGCGGGCAACCGGCCGCCGCCTGGGACGCGGTCCGGCACCTGATTCTCCCGGCCATCGCGCTGGGCAGCATTCCGCTGGCGATCATCGCCCGCATCACCCGCTCGAGCCTGCTGGACGTGCTGGGGCAGGACTATGTCCGCACCGCACGCGCCAAGGGGCTCTCGGCCCGCAGCGTGACTCTCAAGCACGCGCTGAGAAACGCCATGTTGCCGGTCGTGACGGTGATCGGGTTGCAGGCCGGAGCGCTGCTGGGCGGCGCGGTCCTGACCGAGACGATCTTTTCGTGGCCGGGGCTGGGTTCGTGGGTCTACGACGCGATCAGCCTGCGCGACTATCCCGTCATTCAGGGCGGGGTGATTTTCGCGGCGCTGGTGGTCAGCGTGGTGAACCTGCTCGTGGATCTCAGCTACGCCACCCTCGACCCGCGCATCCAGTACAGGTGAGTTCATGACTGCCGCTGTTCCTGCTCCTCCCAAGACCGGCCGGGCACCCAGCGTGTTCTGGCGCCGCTTCCGCCGCTCTACGCCGGGCAAGGTGGGCGCCGCCATCGTGGCGGCCTTCGCGCTGCTGGCGATCTTTGCCCAGTGGCTGGCCCCCTACGACGCCCGGTCGGAACCCAACAACTTCATTCAGCGCCTCAAGCCGCCCAGCGTCGCTGCCCTCTGGAACGAGGAGGTCGCCGCCGCCTACACCGACCCGGTCACGGGCAGGACCAACATCTGGGCCGCGCCGTTCGGCACCGACGACCGTGGCCGCAACGTCGCCCGGCGGGTGCTGCACGGTGCCCAGCTCAGCCTGAAAGTCGGCATCGCCAGCACGCTGCTCGCGCTGGTCGTGGGCACGCTGCTGGGCGTGCTGTCCGGGTATTTCGGCGGCTGGCTGGACACCGTGACAGGCTACCTCAGCGACGTGATGCTGGCGTTTCCGTCCATCCTGCTGGCCATCGGGTTCGCCAGTATCTTTTCCAGCGACACGCCGCCGCTCCCCATCGCGGCACTCGACCGGCTCTTCGCGCTGAACAGCCCGCAACTCGTCACGGCGATGCTGGCGGTGTCGCTGGTGCAGGTGCCCGTCTATATGCGGCTGGCCCGCGCGGTGGTCCTGAGCGTGCGCGAGCGCGAGTTCGTGCAGGCGGCGGGGGCGCTGGGAGCCAGCCAGGGCCGGATGGTCTTCCGGCACGTGCTGCCCAACAGCCTCTCGCCCCTGATCGTGCAGGGGGCACTGAGCATCGCCACGGCCACCATCGAGGTCGCCGCGCTGGGCTTCCTGGGGATCGGGGCGCAGCCGCCCCTGCCCGAGTGGGGCACCATGATCAGCGACTCGCGGCAGTACTACATCGACGCGCCGTGGACGATGATCTTTCCGGGCCTCGCCATCTTCCTGACTGTGCTGGGCTTCAACCTGCTCGGAGACGGCTTGCGGGACGTGCTGGACCCCCGAAGCACGCAGTAGCAGCAGTCACCAACAGCGAGGGGGGCAGAGGGTGGGAGAAACGTCCCGGTCCTCTGCCCCCTCTGCATTCAGGCGCTCTTTGTTCAGGCGCTCTGCGTTCAGGCCAGGGCCGCCGCGAGGTCGCTCAGGTCCTCGGGGCGATAACGCTGCCCGGTGGCATGCAGCAGTTGCCGCACCAGCCGCAGTTCGGAGAGGCGGGCGAGGTCCAGCCGCGCCGCGCCGCTGCCCCCGGTGCCCGCCTGCCCGGTCAGGTCGACGAGGGTGTGGTAGGGCTGCAGCAGGCCGGTGGGAAGGGGCCCGCCCGTCAGCACGACCAGGTCGGCCCGCTCCGAGAGCGAGGTGAGGGCCGAGTCACGCCGCCCCACCGGAAAGGCGCGGACTCCGGCAGGCACCTCGCGGGCGAAGCGTTCGGCCTCGGGGTAGGAATCGGCCACGATGCCCACGCTCCCGAAACCCAGCCGCAACAGCGGGAGGGCGCGGGCGAGGTCACTGCCTGAGCCCAGCAGCAGGGCGCCCGCGCCGCGTGCCGCGTAGCCGCTTCCCTCCACCGCGTCCATCAGCGCGTCCGATAGGGCGTAGGTGCCGTGCGTCCCCGCCCCAAAGGCCACCGCGTCCACCCGGCCCACCCGCCGGGCATCGGGGTCGGGGTCCACGTGTCCGGCAAAGGCCACCTCGCGCGAGGGGTGAACGAGCGCCCCCACGAAGCGCAGGGTGCGGCAGGCGTCCAGCACGGCGGCGGGGTCCTCGTCGGGGACAGGCACGGCGAGCAGACCGGCTCCCCGCAGGGCGCGGGCGGCGTCGGCGGAATACCCGATCAGGGCCAGGGGGGACTCGCTGGGGGGGCGCATCGGGGGGCAGTCTAGCGCCCGGCAGGGAAGCGGCGCCGCCTCCAGTTGGGGGCAGCGCCGGGGCGGGGAGAAAAACTCAGTTCTGGCGCTTCTGGTCGCCCTGCTTGGCGCCGTCGCCCTGGGTCGCGCCGCTCACAGCAGGCGAGTCGGGTGCGGGCGAGCC
>NZ_JASNGB010000152.1 GCF_030271215.1 Deinococcus rhizophilus
GCTGGCCGCCGCCCTGCCGCCCCTGGGGCTGGGGCTGCTCGGCGTCGCGGTGTTCGCCGCGCGTGACCTGCTGACCCCCGGCCTGGCCGCCGCCCTCCTCGGCCTGGTGGCGCTGGGAGTTTCCGGAAGCGCCCTGCTGGTGCTGTGGCGACCCCTGCCCGTGCGCCGCGCCGACGCCTTCAAGACCCGGCCGGGCAACACCGTGGGCCAGACCGTGCTGACCATTCTGTTTCAGGGGGGCCTGAGTCTGGGCGCTTACGCGCTGGCCCGTGGGCAGGCCTGGAGCCTCGCGCCGTTGCTGGCGGCGGGGCTGGCGCTGGCGGTGGCGTACGGGGGACGGGGAACGGACGCGCGGTGAGGGGGGGAGGGAGGCTGGAGTTTTGAGATCCGCGCCTTGAGGGAGGGAGAACACACTGACCTGCTCTCGCCGAAGCCGCCTTTTTCCTGTGTCAGCCGCCCGAAGCGTCCCCGCCCCTCAAGTCCACTTTCCAGGCAGCCGAGCCGTTCGGCGCGTCCGCGCCGAGGCCTTTCACTCGGGCGGAGGATGGCGTGGAGGGGGACACGGAGACGGGGCAATCAAAGCCAGAACACGGGGGGACAACCTTTGCCCAGCGCAGCGCTGCTCCCCCTTCCCTCTGGGGACCCGTAGAGCTGCGGAGCAGAGGGGGCTGGGGGAGGGGTTTCCAACGAATCAAGATCGTTTGCCACCCCTCCCCCGCCCCCTTCAGCCTCAGCCCTCAAACGCCCCCCGCCCCGGCTCCGGCAACCGGTACGCGATCAACGCACTGGGAATCAGCAACGTCAGGCTCACCAGCGCCGCCGTGGTGGGCGTCGTCACGTCCGCCAGCGCCCCCACCAGAAAGATCAGCAGCCCCGCAAAGCCCCACGAGAAGCCCATCATGATGCTGCTCGCCACCGCGACGTGCCCCGGCGCGTATTCCTGCGCGGCCACCACGCCGACGGGAACGCTGGCATTCACCGCCGCCCCCACCAGGAAGGTGAGCGGGTAGAACCACCAGTTCGCCGGGCTGGACAGAATCAGCAGGACGAAGAAGGGAATGGTGGTCAGGATCGCCGCCCGCAGCACGGGAACCCGCCCGTAGCGGTCGCTGGCCCGCCCCCCCACGATGCCGCCGATCGCGCTGGCGACGGCGTAGACGGCCAGCGTCACCCCGACCTCCCGCGTCCCGAAGCCCCGACCCAGCAGGATGAAGGGCAGCATCGCGTTGTAGCCCATGCTGGCGAGCGACCGCAGCACGGCCATCGCCCACAGGCCCACGAGCGGCCCCCGGAAGATGCCCGCGTACTCGGCCAGGCTGACCCTCCGCCCCTCGGCCCGGCCGGGCGGCGTGACGGCAAAGGTGATCGCGGCAATCACGGCCCCGATCAGCGCGAACCAGGGCAGGTTCTCCAGCCCCACCCCCGCGAACACCGGCCCCAGCGCCATGCCCGCCGTGCCCCCGGCGCTGAACAGGCTGGCCCACAGCCCCCTTTTCTCGGAGGGGCTGCTCAGGGCGACGTAGGCCGCGCCCGCCGGATGGAAAAAGCCGCTGCCGAAGCCAGCCACCGCCACCAACAGCAGCAGGGCCCCGAACCACGGCATGAAGCCCATCGCCGTGAGGCCCAGGCCCGTCATGAGCGGCCCCAGCGCGGCGGCGTAGCGGCGGTCCACCCGCTCGCCCAGGATGCCCAGCAGCGGTTGCAGGACGCTGGAGGTCAGGCTGTAGACGCTGGACAGCAGGGTGACGGCGGCGATGGACACCCCGAATTTGCTCTGGAGGGCCGGGGTCAGGGGCGTGAGCATCGCCCCGTAAGCGTCGTTGATGAAGTGTCCGGCGGTGACCGCCACGGCGACGGCGGTGGCGTGACGGGCGGCGATTCGGGCGGGGGCGGCCTGCATGGGGGCCACGCTACGCCTGAAGCAGCCCGCAGCACGAGGGGGCGGCGGCCGCTGTCCCGTCTGAAGGGCCACTGTTCTTACAGGCTCAAGGAAGGATGAAGTGGCGTTGCGGGCGAATGTGACCCCGTGAAGGGGGCGAGACCTTCTTCACAGCTTAGGCTGAGGCATGACCCTCGCCCTGCGGACCGCTGTGGCCGCGACCCTTCCCTCGGAAGAGCAGCTCGACCTCCAGCTCGCGGCCCTGCCCGCGCACGACTGGGCCGAGGTCGCGGCCCTGTTTGCCCGTGATCTTCCCGAGCTGGAAGTGGTGCTGGCGCTTCCCGGGGCCGGGCCGCTCGCCCACGCGCTGGGAGAACTGCGCGGCCTGACGGTGCTGGAGGTCGAGGGGGGGCGTCTGCCCCAGACCCCCGGCGGGCCGACGCTGGGCGACGCGGTGGTCGTGACCCGGGACCTGACCGACGGGCTGGCCGAGCTGGAGCTGCTGCTGCGGGCCGAGGCCGCCGCGCTGCGGGTCCGGGCCGTCGCCGTGGGCGTGGAACGCACCAGTGGTCCCGGCCGCACCCGGCTGGAGCTGCAGGGCCTGCGGGTGCTGAGCGCCGTGGCCCTCGCGAGCACCCCGGCGGGCCTCAAGTTCGAGCAGCGGGTTCCGTCCCGTCTCCGGCACGTGTCGTAGGGGGTCAGCCCTCCGCGTTCGCCTCGCGGTAGGCCCGCAGCGCCCGTTCCTCGGCGGGAATCCGGATCAGCAGCAGCAGGGCGGCGTTGAGCAGGGTTCCCGCCAGCGCCGTGCGCCACGCCCCCACCGCCAGCGGCCCGGAGGCGAGTTCCAGCGCCACCACCGCGTAGTTGGGATGGCGCACATACCGAAATGGCCCCCCGGTCACCCGCTCCCCCCCCGGCACGATCAGGATGCGGGTGTTCCAGTAACGCCCCAGCGTGCGAATGACCCAGGAGCGCAGCGGTTGGGCCAGCACGAACAGCAGCAGCGCCGCCCAGTTCACCTCCCCACGGGCCCGGCGGCCCTCCCACAGCAGCCCCAGCATCCAGGCCGGGTGCAGCAGGAAAAAGAGGGGGTAATGCTCGCGGCCGTATTCCACCGCGCCGTGCTGCCGCGCCCAGCGTTCGTTGGCACGGGCCACCCGCAGTTCGAGGAGGCGCTGCACCAGCAGGAAGCCGAAGAGCAGGGGCGCGAGGGTGCGGGCACGCATGGGCGTCAGCTTACGGGAACCGTCACCCGGCTGCTTCCCCGGCCCTCCTCGGCAGTGACGTGGACGATCAGGGCCGAGAGGCCGCCGTCCTTCACCCGCAGGGACAGCGTGCCCACGCCCAGCGGGGTGCGGTGTACCGACAGGCTCTCCGGCCCGTCCTCGCGGTGGAGCAGCCGCCAGCCCTGACGCTCCAGTTGCGGGAGGAAGTGGGCCAGCAGGGCCGCCGGGTCGGGCGCGGGACCGGGAGGGGGCCGCAGGGCCGAGAGCTGGGAACGGATCGGCCCGCCCTGCCCCGTCTGCATCTGGCCCTTCCAGCCGTCCGGCAGGATCAGCGTGGGCAGCGGGGGCTCGAACTGGTCGGCGAAGTGGGGATGCGACCAGCGGCCCCGCAGATGTTCGACCTGGCCGGGGTCCGTGTCCGCGACGGTCAGCTCGACCTGCGTGACGCCTCCCTGCTGCCGCGATTGAACCCCCAGCGTCCGGGCGGGCTCCAGCGCCGTGGCTGCCCACTCCGACCGCGCCGCCTCGACGAAGACCTGCTGAAAGACCTGAGACTCCTGCCAGCCCTGCTCCGTGAACCGCCCGAGCAGGGCGTCCATCACCTGTGGCTGCGGCGCGGGGATGTCCAGAAAGGCCCGCCACTGGAGGCGAACAGGCCCTGCCGCTGCCGCCCGGGCGCTGCCGGGAGAGGCGAAGGTCCACCCCGGAAGCACCGAGCGCACTCCACCCAGCACCCGCATCCCCGGCAGGTCGGGCAGCGTGACCGGGAGGTCCGGCGGCAGAGTGCCCGGCGTCACGGCCACCCGCTCTGCATTGTCCTCCCGCTCCAGCGCCCGGCGCAGAAACTCGGCCTCCAGCGTGACCTGTTCGCTCATGGGGGGAGCTTAGCCCGCCAGCAGCGCGTCGGCCGCCGCATCGGCGTCCAGCTCGCCCCGCGCCACCCGGGCATAGAGGTCGCCGCTGACCTCCCGCGCCCGCCTGAGCACCCGCTCCTGCACCAGCGTCCGCACCTCGAACTCGGCACGCGCCGCCCGGCGAGCGTGCAGGCCCTCCTCGCCGAGATGGGCGCGGTGGGCCAGGACCGCCTCCAGCAGGGCCTCCACCCCCTCGCCTTTCTGGGCGACCGTGCGGCGCACCGGGGCGAACCAGGTGTGTTCGTCGTGGGCGCCGAGGCCCTGCGCGGCGAGCAGTTCGCGCACGGTGCGGTCGGCGCCGGGCAGGTCGGCCTTGTTCACGGCGATCACGTCCGCGATCTCCATGATTCCGGCCTTGAAAGCCTGCACGCCGTCCCCGCCCGCCGGGGTCACCACCAGGAGGGTGTGGTCGCACACGGCCGCCACGTCCACCTCGGACTGGCCGACCCCCACCGTCTCCAGAATCACCCAGTCGAAGCTCGCCCCCTCCAGCAGCGCCAGCACGGGCAGGGTGCGCGGCGAGAGGCCGCCCAGGGCGCCCCGGCTGGCGAGCGACCGCACAAAGACGCCGGGGTCGCCGTGGTGGCGCAGCATCCGGATCCGGTCGCCCAGGATCGCGCCCCCGGAGTAGGGACTGCTGGGGTCCACCGCGAGCACCGCCACCCGCTCGCCCCGCGCCCGCAGCGCCGCGATCATGGCGTCGGTGAGGGTGCTCTTGCCGCTGCCGGGGCTGCCCGTCACGCCCAGCACGACGGCGCGGTCGGGGCGCTCGCGGGCGGCCCGCAACACGGGCCGGGCGGTGTCCAGACCACTTTCCGCCAGGGTGATCGCGCGGGCCAGGGCGCGGGGGTCCCCGGCGCGGAAGCGGGTCACGAGGTCGGGCGGGGTCAAGGGGTCACCCCCGCCTTCCGGGAGCTGTGGGGAGAAGGCCGTCGCATGGTTCCCCCAGGCTAGCGCCCTGCCCGGCCCTCACGGCGCCTGCCCCAGCACGTCGTCCGCCTCGGTCGCCTCGATCAGGTCTTCAAGGTGCGCGTCGTCGTTGAAGCCGAGGAGGGTGCCGCTGTCCTCGCCCAGCAGGACGCGGGTGATGGAGGTGTTGGTCACGCTCAGGCGGGCCCAGGCGTGGCCCGGCACCCCGCCCAGCGCCAGCCCCACTGCCACCCGCACCACGCCGCCGTGGGTGAAGACCAGCACCCGCCCCCCCGCGTGCCGCCCCCGCAACCGCCCGAAAGTCTCGCCGCAGCGGGCGAACAGGTCGGCCATGCTCTCGCCGCCGGGCCGCCGGGTGCCCCAGGGGTCAGCCTGCAGGTCGCGCAGGTACTCGGGGTACTGCCGCTTGATGTCCGCCACGACCAGTCCGCCCAGTTCGCCCACGTCGATCTCGCGCAGGCCCGGCTCGGCCTGCACGGTGGGCTGCCCCGAGAGCCGCTCGGCCACCGCCTCCGCCGTCCGCGAGGCGCGGGTGAGGTCGCTGGTGTACACCGCGTCGAAATGCCCCCCGGTCAGACGCTCAGCGAGTGCCGCCGCCTGCAAAATCCCGATGTGACTCAGGGGCACGTCGGTCTGGCCCTGGTAGCGGCCGTCCGCGTTCCAGGTGCTCTCGCCGTGCCGCACCACCCAGAACTCGGTCGCGGTGCGTCGGTCGGGCATCCGGAAGCCGGTGGGGGGACGGTACCTCATCGGGAGGGGGTCCCGTCCAGGCCCGCGAGCGTGACGCCCGCGCCCGGCCCCATCTCCCCGATCACCCAGGGCGACTCGCCCGCCCCGCGCAGGGCCGAGAGCGCCGCCTCCTGCTCCTCCGGCCCCACGATGAACAGGAAGCCCACGCCCATGTTCAGCGCCCGGAACGCCTCGGCCCGGTCCATCCCGGCCCGGCGCACGATGAGTTCGAAGACGGGCGGCACCCTCCACGACCCGGTGTCCACCCGCATACCCAGGCCCGCCGGAAAGACGCGCGGCGGGTTGTCCACCAGTCCGCCCCCGGTGATGTGGGCCATGCCGCGCACGTCCACCCCGGCCCCGGCCAGCGCGTCCAACGCCCCCAGGTAGGCCCGGTGCGGCACCGTCAGCAGGTCCCCCAGCCGCTCGCCGCCGAGGTCCGCCCGCGCTTCATTCCAGTCGAGGTCGTCCAGCGCCATCCGAGCGAGGCTGTAGCCGTTGGTGTGCAGGCCGCTGCTGGGCAGGGCGATCACGGCGTCGCCGGACTGGATGCGCGAGCCGTCGATCAGCCGGGGCCGGTCCACGACGCCCACGATGGTCCCCACGAGGTCGAGTTCGCCCTCCGCATACACGCCGGGCATCTCGGCGGTCTCGCCGCCCAGCAGGGCCACGCCGAGGGCCTCACACGCCCCCGCCGCGCCCGTGACGATGGCGGCGACCTGCTCCGGGATCAGGCGCGAGGTCGCCACATAATCGAGGAAGAAGAGGGGCCGCGCCCCCTGCACCAGAATGTCGTTCACGCAGTGGTGGACGATGTCGGCGCCCAGCCCGCCCACCCGTCCGGTGCGGACGGCGACCCGCGTCTTGGTGCCCACCCCGTCGGTGGAGGCGACCAGGATGGGGTCTTCCATGTCCCCGAAGGCCGCCCGGAAGAGGCCCCCGAAACCGCCCAGCCCACCCAGCACGTTGGGGGTGTGGGTGCGGGCGACCGCGTCTTTCATCAGGGCGACTGCCCGGTGCCCCGCGTCGATGTTCACGCCTGCCCGCTCGTAGGCGGGGGCCGCGTCCGTGTTGCCTTGCGTCATGCTCCTCCCAGGTGTGGCCCCAGGCCGGGGCTGCTCGGGAGGCAGCATAGCGGAGAAGGAGGCGGGGCCCCTCGCCGTCAGCCCCTCGCCCTACCCCGGCGCAGCAGCCACCAGCGCCCCAGCACGCCCAGCCCCACCGCCGCCGAGAGCAGCCCCAGTCCCCACGCCATCCGGCCAGCCGAGCCGCTGAGCCACACCACCAGCGCCGTGACGGGCAGGGCCCCCGCTGCCGTCGCCCCCATGAAGGGCCGGAAGCCCATGCCCGCCGCCCCCGCCACCAGATTGAGCACGTCGGCGGAGAGCACCGGCATCAGGCGCACCAGCAGCACCCCTTGCAGGCCGTAGCGTTCGGCGAAGGTGTGCGCCGCCCCCCGCGCCCGCTCGCCCGCCAGCGCCCGCACCAGCGTG
>NZ_JASNGB010000153.1 GCF_030271215.1 Deinococcus rhizophilus
GTCCCGCCCGAAGGCCCGCGCCGCCGCGTCCAGATCGCGCTCGACGACCACGCCCGTGCCGTCCTCCAGCACCTGCGCGTAGGGGGCGTCCGGCTGCACCCAGCCCAGCCCGAAGGCGTGCAGCGGCCACGCACGGAAGGCGGGCGAGGCGTACCCCAGCGGGTGAATCGCGCTGCCCACGTCGTGCCGGTAGCCGGGGAGGGTCAGCCCCGCGCTGCTCAGGCCGCCGCCGGGCGTGGGGTGGCGCTCCAGCACCCGCACCCGCAGCCCAGCGCGGGCCAGGGTGACAGCGGCGGCCAGCCCGTTGGGACCGGCGCCGACGATGACCGCGTCGAGGAGAGGCACGCGCCCACTGTGGCATGACGGGGTGGCCTGACCGGGAAGGCTAAGGGAAGTCGGTGCATGAACGCCCGTCCTGGGTGCTGTTCGGTGTTCTTCCTGACCCATGTCCGGGGCCGGTGAATCCTTACCCCGGCAGGACGCGCCGCGTCACACTCGGGGCGGGAAGAGCAGGGCAGCTCTCACCTGCGGAGCGTCCTCCTGGGCCGCCAGTCCCAGTCGGGACCAGGTCGGGGCCGGTCGCCCGTGCTGCGGCCACCCTGAACTGACCGCACGTGGCGACCTAGAGCATTGGGCAGAATGACGGCCCCCGGGGAAGGGCGCCCCAGGTGCCTCCCCGAATGCCCAATGCTCTTCTTCAATTCGCTCGCTCTGCTGCGCAGCTTTGCAAGTCCGCTCGGCCAACGCATGCGGAAACCCACCGCATTCTTATGGCATATGCTCTANTTCAATTCGCTCGCTCTGCTGCGCAGCTTTGCAAGTCCGCTCGGCCAACGCATGCGGAAACCCACCGCATTCTTATGGCATATGCTCTAACACACCCTTTCTCACGGAATTGTCACGCCCGACTGAGACTCGGCCATCTGTGCTTTATATTCTGCTCATTCAGACAGGGCGCTTCGGACCTCCACGGTGCGGTGACCTTGTCGGCGGAATGCTGCTTTCCCATGTCCTCAAGGAGACCGTACCCCATGCCCCAGACCCCCCATACCGCCCCCAGACTCCTGCTGCTCGCGGGCCTGCTCACGCTGGCCGCCTGCGGTCAGGCCACCCAGCCTCAGGCGACCCTCCAGACCCAGAGCGTGCAGGCGAGCGCTGCGCTGGCGCCCGCCGACAGCGGCCCGGCCACCAACATCGGCACCGTGCAGGGCGCGACGCCCTCGGGAGATGCGCCGTCACCGCTCGTGGGCCAGCGCGTGACCGTGGAGGGCGTGGTGACGGGGCTGCGGACCACCTACGTCTCCGCGACCCGCTCGGTGCAGGTCGACGGCTTCTTCGTGCAGGAGGAACAGCAGGACGCCGACCGTGACGAGCGGACCAGCGACGGCCTGTTCGTGTTCTGCGGCAGCAACTGCCCGCCGGTCGCGGCAGGCGACCTCGTGCGCGTGAGCGGCACGGTCGCGGAGTTCGCGGGCATGACCCAGATCACGGCGGCAGGCTTCAGCAAGCTGGGCTCGGGCGTGAGGTTGCCCTCCGCCGAGCGCGTCAAGCTCCCCCTCCCGGTGGCCGAGCGCGAGCGCTACGAGGGCCTGCACATCGCCACGACCGGCGTCGTCACCGGCAACTACCTGCTGGGACGTGGCGGCAGCTTCGACCTCGCCGACGACCGCATCCCCACCTATACCCAGGTCAACCGCCCCAGCACCTCGGGCCTCGCGGCCTACGAGGCCGAGGTCGCCAACCGCACCCTGCGCGTGGACGACTTCAGCCGCGCCCAGAACCCCGACCCCATCGTCTTTTCGCGGAACGGACAGGCGCTCAGCGCCGACAACACCCTGCGCGGCGGCGACCGGGTGGTCGTGACCGGCGTGCTGGCCTACGGCAATGACGGCTGGAACGGCTCGGAGGACCTCTACCGCCTCTTTGCCACCTCCGCGAATGTCTCCGGCGGCGTGCGCCCCGAGAAGCCCACCGGGGTGGGCGGGCGCCTGCGGGCCGGGTCCATGAACGTGCTGAACTACTTCACCACGATGGACGGCCCCAACACCGGCTGCACGCTCGGTGGCAGCAGCGGGGACGCCCGTGGCGCGAACACCTGCGCCGAGTTCCTGCGTCAGCGCGAGAAGATCGTCGCGGCGATCACCAAGATGGACGCGGACGTGCTGGGCCTGCTGGAGATCCAGAACGACTTCGCGCGCGGCAACCGGTCCTCGATTCAGAACCTGGTGAACGCCCTGAACGACGCGACCGCGCCCGGCACCTACGCCGCGATCAACCCCGGCGAGAACGTCGGCACCGACGCGATCACCGTCGCGATGATCTACCAGCCCGCCCGGGTGACCCCGGTGGGCACGCTGGCGGTGCTCGACAACCGCTTCGACCCCACCTACCAGGACACCCGCAACCGCCCCACCCTGGCCCACACCTTCCAGAGCAACGCGAACGGCGGACGCTTCACGGCGGCGGTGGCCCACCTCAAGAGCAAGGGCAGCGCCTGCGTGGGCGACCCCGACCTCGGGGACGGTCAGGGCAACTGCAACCTCACCCGCACGAACGCGGCCCGCATCCTGGCCCGCTGGCTGGACACCAATCCCACCGGGGTGGCGGAAGAAGACCGCCTGATCCTGGGCGACCTCAACGCCTACCGCATGGAGGACCCCCTGCGCGCGCTGGAGGAGGCCGGGTACGTCAACCTGTTCGACGCGTCGAGCTACTCGTACCAGTTCGATTCCCAGTGGGGCAGCCTCGACCACGCGCTGGCGACCGCCAGCCTGGAGCGGCAGATTGTCGGCGGCACCAAGTGGCACATCAACGCCGACGAGCCGACCGTGCTGGACTACAACCTCGAGTTCAAGACCCCGGCCCAGGTGGAGAGCTTCTACGCCGCCGAACCCTTCCGCTCCAGCGACCACGACCCCGTGCTCGTCGGCCTGAACCTGCGTGCCCAGGCGCCGCTGCCCGCCTCCGCGACGGTCACGCGGGTCAACCTCTCGCCCGACGCGGCCGAGCTGACCGCGACCCTGGGCAGGGACGCCGTGCGCCAGACCTTCACCGCCGACAGCGTGAACGTTCCTGACGCGCTGACGGTCACCGTGACCCCGCAGGCGGGCGCTCCCGCTCTGGTGACCGCGCCCGGTACCGCTGCCAGCGGCGAGCCCTTCACCGTGACCGTTCAGGCTCCCGAGGGCACCGCCCCCGGCACCTACGTCTACGAGGTGAAGGCGGCGGCGGGCGCCGTGAGCGACACCAGCCTGCTCACTGTGACCGTTCCGGCGCCCAGGCCCGTGAGCACCGCCGACCTGTACTTCAGCGAGTACGTGGAGGGCACCAGCAACAACAAGGCCCTGGAAATCTACAACCCCACCGGGGCGGCGGTGGACCTCTCGGCCTACAGCGTGGAGCTGTACTCCAACGGCGGCACGGCAGCGGGCAACAGGCTGACCCTGACGGGCACGCTGGCGGCGGGCGGCACTTACGTGATTGCCAACGCTCAGGCCAACGTCGCCATTCTCGGCAAGGCCCAGACGACCAGCAGCGTGACCTTCTTCAACGGAGACGACGCCCTGCTGCTCAAGAAGAACGGCGAGGTCATCGACTCCTTTGGTCAGGTCGGCGTGGACCCCGGCACCGCCTGGACCTCCGGCAGCGTGACGACCCTGGACCGCACCCTGCGCCGCAAGGCCAGCGTGACGGCGGGTGACGCGAACGGCAGCGACGCCTTCGACCCCGCCGCCGAGTGGGACGTGTTCCCGACCGACACCTTCGACGGCCTCGGCAGCCGCTGACAGCGGTGTCCGGAGAAGCTGACGGGTCTGCCATCAGCTTCTCCGGCCCGAGCAGAGCGAGAATCCGTGATCCAGAGCGGTCGGAGTGGAGTGGAAGGGACGCCTTCTGTTCCTTCACTGGAACGGAGCACCGCGCTGCCCCCCCCCCCCCCACTCCTCCTCACCCCACCCCGCCCCCTCCCACGCGGAGGGGGTTTTCTATGCTCCCCCCATGGCTCCCCCCATGAAGCCCGACCTCACCCCGTACCTTAATCAGACTGTGCGCGTCGTCGTGGACCGCCCGCTGGGCAGCGTTCATCCCCGGCACGCCGATCTGGTGTACCCCGTGAACTACGGCGAGGTGCCCGGCACCCTGGGCGGCGACGGCCATCCTACCGATGCCTACCTGCTGGGCTGGGACATGCCTGTAAGGGAAGTCAGGGGCATGGTCACGGCCGTGATCGTCCGCGAGGATGACCGGGAGGACAAGCTGGTTGTGGTTCTTCACGGGACTCGCCCAACAGACGAGGAAATCATGAAGGCCGTGTGGTTTCAGGAGCGATATTTCAGGGTGCGCCTCGTGCGCTAGCGTGCCCCCCATGACGACTTTTCAGCGGCCTGCCACCCTGATCACCGGGGCCACGGGCGGCATCGGCACGGCGCTGGCACGGGCACTCGCCGGGACCCACGACCTGATCCTGCAAGGGCGGGGAGACGAGCGGCTGGATTCCCTCTGCGCGGAGGTGGGCGGCAGGGCGCTGAGCCTCGACCTCACCCGGCCGGACACCTTCGCCCCGGCGCTGGCAGACCTGGGCCGGGTCACGAACGTGGTTCATAACGCGGGGGTCGTGGAGTTGGGCGCGGTGGCCCAGCAGGACCACGCGGCCTGGACGCGGACCCTCGCGGTCAACGTGGTCGCCCCCGCCGAGCTGACCCGGCTGCTGCTGGGGCGCGTGCGGGCCGAGCGCGGCACGGTGGTGTTCGTGAACAGCGGGGCGGGCCTCCGCGCGAGTCCCGGCTGGGCCAGCTACGCGGCGAGCAAGTTCGCGCTGCGGGCGCTGGCCGACGCTCTGCGCGAGGAGGAGGCCTCTCGCGGCGTCCGCGTCTCCACCGTCTATCCGGGCCGCACCGCCACGCCCATGCAGCAGTCGGTGCGGGCGCAGGAGGGCGGCGCCTACCAACCGGACGCCTACCTCGCCCCGGAGACGGTGGCGGCGACCCTCCGCTTCGTGCTGGAGGCCCCGCGTGACGCGGTGCTCACCGACGTGACCGTCCGCCCCGGGGTCCGCTAGTGGAGCGCTACGACGCCGTGATCGTGGGCGCGGGCGCGGCGGGGCTGAATGCCGCGCTGGTGCTGGGCGGCTCCCGGCGCGAGGTGCTGCTGCTTGACGGTGGCCCGACGCGCAACGCCGCTTCCCAGGCGGCCCACGGGGTCTTTACCCGCGATGGGGCCGCGCCCACGCAGCTCAAGACCCTCGGGCTGGCCGACCTCGCCCCCTACCCGGTCACGGTGCGGCCGGGCGTGGCCCGCGAGGTCAGGTCCTGGGACGGCGGCTTCGCCCTGCGGCATGACGGCGGCTGGGTTCAGGCCCGGCGGCTGCTGTTTGCCAGCGGGGTGCGCGACGTGTTGCCCAATGTGCCGGGCCTGCGTGCCCGCTGGGGCCGCACCGTTCACCACTGCCCCTACTGCGACGGCTGGCCCAACCGCGAGTCGGCGCTGGGGGTGCTGGGCTCGCACCAGGAAGGCCACCACCTCGCCCTCAGCGTGCGGGCGTGGTCCGACCGGGTGGTGCTGCTGACCGACGGCCCCGACGAACTCACCGATGAGCAGCGCGAGGACCTGCGGCAGGTGGGCGTGCCCGTGATCTCCACCCCGATCCTGCGGCTGGAGGGCCGGGACACCCTGCGGGTGCGCTTCCGGGACGGCGAGCGGCTCACGCTGGACGGCCTGTTTCTCAACCCCACCCAGGTCCAGAACAGTGCCCTGCCCGCTTCGCTGGGCTGCGAGCTGAACGCCAAGAGCCGCGTCGTGGTCAACGAGAACGGCATGACCAGCGTGCGCGGGGTGTGGGCCGCCGGGGACATGACCGGAGCGCCCCAGTACGTGATGAGCGCCGCTGCGGGCGGGATGCTCGCCGCCGTCTCGCTGAACACGACCCTGATCCACGAGAACGTCCGCCGTCTGGGCGCGGCCTTCCACAAGTCCCCGGATGGGGAGGTCGGGAGGGCTCCCAGCGGGGGCGAGGCGTCCTGAGCGTCCGGGCGATGCTCTTCGACCTCGGCGGCACTCTGCACGGCCGCGCGG
This sequence comes from Deinococcus rhizophilus, assembly GCF_030271215.1. Taxonomy (GTDB): domain Bacteria; phylum Deinococcota; class Deinococci; order Deinococcales; family Deinococcaceae; genus Deinococcus; species Deinococcus rhizophilus. The sequence continues at coordinate 6,070 of NZ_JASNGB010000153.1, forward strand.
CGACCCTCCCTCCCGACCGGGCACCCGCTGGCGGGGGAGAGGCCGGACGCGGTGCTGCGCGACCTGCGCGGCGTGCTGACGCTGCCCGGCGTCCCGCTGCTACCATCCTCCCCGTGAGCCTGCCCGACCTCCCCGTCTTCGAGGTGCTGCCCGAGCTGCGTTCGGCGCTCGCGGCGCACCCGCTGGTCGTGCTGCAAGCCCCGCCCGGCGCGGGCAAGAGCACGGGCTTACCGCTGGCGCTGCTGAACGAGCCCTGGCTGGCGGGTGGGTCGGTCGTGATGCTCCAGCCCCGGCGGGTCGCCGCCCGCGCGGTGGCCGCCCGGCTCGCGGAGACGCTGGGCGAGGAGGTGGGCGGGACGGTGGGCTTCCGGGTGCGTTTCGAGTCGCGCGTCTCGGCCCGGACCCGCATCGAGGTCGTCACCGAGGGCATCCTGACCCGCCGCCTCCAGCGCGACCCGGAGCTGGCCGGGGTGGGCCTGGTGATCCTCGACGAGTTTCACGAGCGGTCGCTCAACGCCGACCTCGCCCTGGCCCTGCTGCGCGAGGTGGGGGGCGCATTGCGGGACGACCTGCGGGTGCTGGTCATGTCGGCCACCCTGGACCCTGCCCTGCCGGAACGGCTGGGGGCCCCGCTGATTCAGAGCGCGGGGCGGGCCTACCCGGTGGACGTGCGCTACCTGCCCACCGATCCGGCAGGCCGGGTAGAGGACGCCGTGGCCCGCGCGGTGCGGGAGGCCCTGGCGACCCATCCGGGGGGCGACGTGCTCGCCTTCCTGCCCGGCGTGCGCGAGATTCGGGGGGCGCTGGCGGCGCTGCCGGACGTGGACGCCAGCGTGCTGCCGCTCTACGGCGACCTCCCGCTGGCCGAGCAGCGGCGGGCGATTCTGCCGGACCCGGCCGGGCGGCGGCGGGTCATTCTGGCGACCTCCATCGCGGAAACGTCGCTCACCCTGGCGGGGGTGCGGACCGTCGTGGACGGCGGTCTGGGCCGCACCCAGGCCTTCGACCCCGGCACCGGCCTGACCCGCATGGTGACCACCCGCGTGACCCGCGACGCCGCCGAGCAGCGGGCGGGACGCGCGGGCCGCACCGCCCCC
>NZ_JASNGB010000154.1 GCF_030271215.1 Deinococcus rhizophilus
AGGTGTAGGGGCGGCTCAGCAGGCTCTCGGCGGCGTGGCAGACCACGTCCAGCCCCGCCGCCGCGATCACGCCCGCCGGGGCCGTGCGGGTCAGTTCGGGGTCCACCAGCGCCTGCGCGGGCCGCAGGGAGCGGTGGCTGATGCCGCTCTTGATCCCCAGCTCCGGCAGGTCGAGGATCGCCACGGTCGTCGCCTCCGACCCCGACCCCGCCGTCGTGGGAATCGCCAGCAGCGGGCGCAGCGGCCCCGGCACGGCGCGGCCCCCACCCACCGGGGGATTGACCCAGTCCATCACCGCGCCGCCGTGGGTGGCGAGCAGGTTGGCGACCTTCGCCGTGTCCAGCGTCGAGCCGCCCCCCAGCCCGACGAAGCCGTCGGCCCCCGACGCCCGCGCCGCTGCCCCCGCCCGCTCCAGGCTGGGCAGGTCCGGCTCGACCCGCACGTCCGTGTAGAGGATGACCTCCACCCCCGCCCCGCGCAGGCTCGCCAGCACGCGTCCAGCAGCCTCGCCCCCCGCCAGTGCCGGGTCCACCACCACGAAGGCGCGGCGCATGCCCAGCCGCGCCGCCTCCCAGCCCGCGTCGGCGGCGGCACCGGGACCGAACTTGAAGGGGGTGGCCTCGACCGTGAAGAGGGTCTCGCGGGGCGTCTCGGGAGCGGGGGGCTGGGGCATGGGTGAACCTCCTGCACTCCAGCCTACGGGGTCGGGGCGTTCAGGGCAGGCCGCGCGGGCCCGGGGCGTCCGCTCCGGTGCCGGTCGGGGCAGCCCCGGTCCCCCTGCTCGTCACGTGACGAGCACCCCCTCACCTTCCCAGCCGGGCGCCCATGGCCTACACTCGGGGCACGCACAATTCACCGTCCTGGCAGCCCTCCCCGCAGAAGGCGGCGGCCTGCCCGGCTCTTTCCCCCGAGGTGTTCCATGTCGCATGACCCCGAGCTGCACCTGCCCACCGAGCATCCCCGTCCCGTCGCCCCGGCCACCCCCACGGCGGGCCGCTACTGGCCGCCCGGCAAGCCCCGCCAGCTCACGCTGCCGCGCACCGGGCTGATGCACAACCTGCGCGTGTCGGCCGAGCGCTATCCCGACAAGACGGCGATGTGGTTTTACGGCCGCGAGCTGGGTTACCGCGAACTGCGCGAGTCCGCCGAGCGCCTCGCCGGGCACCTCGCCGCGCAGGGGGTGGGCAAGGGCGACCGGGTGGCGGTGTGGATGCAGAACAGCCCCGCCTGGGCCATCGCCGCACACGCCGCGTGGCACCTCGGCGCGGTCGTCGTGCCCCTCGCTCCCATGTTGCAGGCCCGCGAGTTCGGCTTTTTCCTGCAAGACGCGGGGATCCGGGTCGGCGTGGTCGGTGCCGAGCTGTACGAGAAGGCGAAGCAGGCCGATCTTGCCCACGCGGTCGTCGCCAACGTCATGGCGGGGACCGACGCGGAGCGGGCCGGAGTCCCGCTGCCGGGCGAACTGGACGTGACCCCCGACCTCCAGCCCGGCGACGTGACGCTGGAAACGGCGCTGGAGGCTGCCTCCGCCCCCGCCGCCGAGGTCGGCCCGGACGATCTGGCCGTCCTGCCCTACACCAGCGGCACGACCGGGCTGCCCAAGGGCTGCATGCACACCCACCGCAGCGTGCAGGCCAACGTGTTCGGGGCCGGGGCCTGGGTGGACGGCACGGTCGAGGACGTGTTTCTGGCGTCGCTGCCTTTCTTCCACGTGACGGGCTTCGTCAACAGCCTGCTCGCGCCCCTGAACGGCGGCGGCACGGTCGTGGCGCTCGCCCGCTGGGACCGCGACGCGGCCCGTCAACTGATCCGCGACCGCCGGGTCACCCTCTGGACAAACACGGCCACGATGGTCATCGACCTGATGGCGTCGCCGAAGTTCAATCCGGCGGACCTCGCCAGCCTGCGCAACGTGACGGGCGGCGGCGCGAGCCTTCCGGCCGCGATCGGGCAGCGGCTGCTCGACCTCACCGGGATCACCTTCACCGAGGGCTACGGCCTGACCGAGACGATGGCGCAGTCGCACTCCAACCCCAAGGGCCGCCAGAAATTGCAGTGCCTGGGGGTGGCCCTCTTCGGCGTGGACGCCCGCGTCCTCGACCTCGACACCGGGCGCGAGTTGCCCCCCGGCGAGATCGGCGAGATCGTGATGCACGGCGAGCAGGTCATGCAGGGCTACTGGAACCGCGAGGACGCGACTGCCGAAGCCTTCACCGAGCTGGATGGCAAGCGCTTTTTCCGTTCGGGCGACCTGGGATACATGGACGAGGAGGGCTACTTCTTCTTTACCGACCGCCTCAAGCGCATGGTGAACGTCTCGGGCATGAAGGTCTGGCCCGCCGAGGTCGAGAACCTGCTGCACGGCCACCCCGCCATTCAGGAAGCCTGCGTGATCTCGGTGCCCGACGACCGCACCGGCGAACGCGCCCGCGCCCTGATCGTGCTGAAACCCGGCGGGCAGGCCACCGCCGAGGAGATCGAGGCCTGGGCCCGGAGCCAGATGGCGAGCTACAAGGTGCCCCGCGACTACGCGTTCGTGGACAGCCTGCCGCGCGGGCCGACGGGCAAGGTGGCGTGGCGGCCCCTGCAGGAGCAGGCCCGCGCCGAGATGGCCGCCCGTCCGGGCTGAGCAGGAGTGAGGGGTGCGGAGGGCCGGATGACCCCCTCCCACAGGAAGTGGCCCGCGTCTGCCGGAAGGCACGCGGGCCACTTCTAAAGATTGTCTTCATGCAACGGGCACCGACGGCTGCTGGCCGCTGCCTATTTTTGCCGTATTTTTAAGCGTCCGGGAGTTGGTGGTCTGCCGCCCCGCCCCGTGTCCGTCCTCAGGNGATTGTCTTCATGCAACGGGCACCGACGGCTGCTGGCCGCTGCCTATTTTTGCCGTATTTTTAAGCGTCCGGGAGTTGGTGGTCTGCCGCCCCGCCCCGTGTCCGTCCTCAGGAGCCCGCCTGCCCCATGACCCCCACCAAATCCATCGAAATCCTGCTGGTCGAGGACAACCCGGCCGATATCCTGCTCACGGAAGAAGCCTTTGATGAGGCCCACTTTCCCCACCGCCTCCACGTCGCCCGCGACGGGGTCGACGCGCTGGCCTTCCTGCGGCGTGAGGGCCCGTACAGCGGGGCCGCGACCCCCGACGTGATCTTGCTGGACCTGAACATGCCGCGCATGGGCGGGCTGGAGGTGCTCGACGTGCTGAAGGTCGACGACGCGCTGCGGAATATCCCCGTGGTGGTCCTGACCACCTCCCGCGCCGAGAGCGACATCTGGCGGTCGTATAACCTGCACGCCAACGCCTATATTCCCAAGCCCGTCACCATCAGCGAGTTCGTGGACGTGATCCGGTCGTTCGAGAGTTTCTGGTTCGCCACGGCGGCCCTGTCGCCCCGGGAACGGCCATAAGTCCACGCGGCCGCCAGGGGCCCCCGGCCTCTGCCCCCGACCAGTGGTCTGTGCGTCCCAACCCGGCCCACGTCAGAAGGGGGGCAGGCCCGCAGGCACGCCCCCCTCCGGTCCGCCGCTGGGGTTACTTCGGCTCGTTGACCAGCACGATGCGGCCTTCCGGCTGCGCGTCGACGGTGGGGTTGGCCCTGAGGTAGTTCACCAGGATGTCGATGTCGAGGGTGCCGGTATCCAGGCGGCGGCCCTTGGCGTTCTTGAACACGTCGAAGCCGTCACCCCCGTTCGCGCTGAAGGTGTTCATGGCGACCGTGTAGGTCTGGGCGTCCCCGAGCGGCTGGCCGTTCAGGGTGACGGCAGTGACCCGGCTTCCGGCGGGCCGGGACAGGTCGAAGGTGTAGCTCATGCCCCTGGACACGTGCAGGAACTGGCCCTTGTTCTCGCTCCAGGTCGCCACGCCGTGTTCCAGCGCCCGCTTGATCTCGGCGCCCGTGAGGTCGAGGATCGTCAGCGTGTTGCCGAAGGGCTGCACGGTGATCGCTTCCTCGAAGGTGATCGGGCCCGCGTCGATGGAGGAGCGCACGCCGCCGCCATTGACGAAGGCCATGACGGCCCCGGCCCGCTGCCCGGCAGCCAGCGCCGCGTCGGCCAGCACGTTCGCCATGCCGCTCTCGCGCTTGCGGACGATCTCGCGGGCCCCGTTCAGGCCCGCCGCCGTGGTTCCGACGACCTGACGGCGCAGGTTGGCGATGGGCACGCTGAGCGTCTCGATCATGCGCTTGGAGGTCACGTCCTCGGCCACGTCCGCCGACACCACGATGGGGTTGCCTTCAAAGCTGTCGACCGCGCCCGCGTCGTTGAAGGTGACCTTCAGGCGGCCCAGCACCTTGCCCCACTCCCAGGCGGCGACCAGCAGGGTGCGGTTGCCGTCGGGATTGGGCACGATGGTGGGGTAGGGGCCTTCGGGGGCCGGGAAGTCCTTGTTGTCGAAGGTGCCCAGCAGGGTGTGGCTGTGGCCGCCCACGATCACGTCGATGCCGGGCACCGTCCTGGCGACCTGCTGCTCGACCGCGTACCCCAGGTGCGACACCAGCACGATCTTGTTGATGCCCTGGTCCTGCAAGGCCTTCACGCTGTTGTTCAGGCTGCCGGTCAGTTCGAGCATCTTCACGTTCGGACCGGGCGAGCTGATCAGCGGCAGGTCGGGCGTCACGGCGCCGATCACGCCCACCCGGTCGCCGCCCACGCTGAGGACCGCGTAGGGCTTGATCAGGTCGCGCAGCAGCGGTTCCTGGCTCAGGTCGAGGTTGGAGGCCAGCAGCGGGAACTGCGCCTTCTGGGCGAAGCGGGCCAGCGCCTCGGGGCCATTGTCGAACTCGTGGTTGCCCACGGCCATCGCCTGATAGCCCTGGTAGTTCATGAACAGCACGTCGGCGAGGCCCTGGTAGACGTTGTAGAACAGCGTCCCCTGGAAGGTGTCGCCGCCCGAGAGAATCAGCGGGTTCACGTCCTGCGCGGCGTACTGCCGGAGCAGGGTGGTCTGGCGGGCGTAGCCGCCGTAGGTGCCTTCCCCGACCTTGACCGGGTCGAGGTGCCCGTGCAGGTCGTCGGTGTGGAGAATGGTGACGGTGAGGGGCGCGGCGGTCGCAACGGACCCGAGCAGCGCGGCGGTCAGGAACCAACGTTTCATAACGGGTTCATGATAGGCGCCGGGAGCCCGTGGTGGGTGATGGTGAGGTCAGGCTCGCGCAGCGGGGCGGCGGGCCCCGGTGCCGGAAACCCGCCGCCCCGCCTGACCCGCCTCAGCGCTGGGTCTGGATGTTCACGCCACTGAGGTTGCCGCTGACCTGTACGCCGCGCGTCCCGGTGACGGTCTCGCCGGGGTTGGTCAGGGTGACGCGGGCGGTCAGGGTGTAGCTTCCCGCCGCCAGACCGTTCAGCGTGTAGGGGATGGTGCGCTGGTTGGTTGCCAGCGTGCCCGTGAAGGTCTTTCTTGCCACGACGCTGCCGCCCCGCCGGGCCTCCACGACGAGGTTATAGGTGCGGTTGGTGGGCGGCGTGGCCGCGAGGCGCTCGGCCTGAGCGATCGCGCCCTCCACATTGAGAATGCGGCCACCCTCCGCCTGCCGCGCTCCCGCCGTCAGCGCCTGGCGCACCTGCGCCGCCGTGAGGGCCGGGAAGGCGCCGCGCAGCAGGGACGCCGCGCCGCTGACCTGCGGGGCCGCCTCGCTGGTCCCGGCCCGCAGGGTGTAGCGCCCCAGCGCGACGGTCGTCAGGGTCAGGATGTCGTAATCGCTGGTCACGTAGCAGTTGCCCGTCCCCGTGCCCGCGTTGCCCCCCGGCGCCACGAGATCGAGCGCCTTCTGCCCCGCCAATGGGCGGGCGCTGTAGCAAGCCAGGCTGTCCCCCCGCCCGATGGCCCCCACTGCCAGGACATTGGGGTCGCTGGCGGGGTAGTAGAGCCCCTGATCGGGCGTGTTGCCCGCCGCCGCGACGACCACCACGTCGGCCCCGGCTGCCGCCTGAAGGGCCGAGCGAATCGCGGGGTCCGCCTGCGCGGGGCGCCCGACCTCCCCGGCGAATCCCAGACTCAGGTTGATGACCCGTGCTCCCTGCGCCACCGCGTAATTCAGGCCCGCCGTCAGGCTGGCGCTGGTCGCCCCGGAGATGCGCCCGTCGGTCCCGAAGACCTTCACGGGCAGCACCGTGCCCCCCCAGGTCAGCGCGGCGATGCCCTGCCCGTTGTTGGTGTTCGCGGCGATGATGCCCGCCGAACTCGTGCCGTGCCCGACGTCGCCCGCCGTGACCTCGGCGGGGTCGTCGTCGGTGCCCTGGCAGGTGTCGTTCACCAGCCGCGAGCAAAAATCCCGGCCCGGCCGCAGCCGCCCGGCCAGCTCGGGGTGCGAGCGGTCCACCCCGGTGTCCAGCACCGCCGTCAGCACGCTCGACTTGGGCTTGCCCAGGGCTTCGAGGCGGTTCCACCCTTCCAGCGCCCGGATGCGGGTGAGGTAGTCCTGATCGTAGAGGTACGGGCGGCCCGGCACGGCCAGCCCCGCGTTGTCCGGGAAGCCGGGGTCGTTGGGCACCGCCAGCGGGCGGTAGATCAGGTTGGGCTGCACGTCCAGCCCCGCCGCCGCGAGCCGCCCGGCGAAGGCTGCGTCGTCCTCGCCCGCCGGGGTCGCCGCCCGGCTGAGGTCGGTGCCCGGCACGGCCTGAAGCGTCACGCCCGACAGGACAGACAGGCCCTGTGCTCCCAGCTCCCCCGTCCCCGCGTCCCGGACCAGCACCTCGCCGGGAACGTGCGGCAACGCCCACAGCGCCTCCTGTTCGGCGGCGGTCAGCGAGGCCGCGCCCGCTCCCGGCAGCAGCACCTGCCCGCTGACCGAAAAGGTCGGGGTGCCAGGGTTCGGGGTGCCGGGAGGCGTGGGCCCTGTGGACGGGCCGCAGCCGACCAGCAGGGCACCGAGCAGCGCGGAACCGATCAGTTTTTGCATGGCTCCAGTGTGCTCCCGGTGAGAAGCAGCCGGATGACCCCGGCGTGAAAGGGGTGGTCAGACGGGCATCAGTTGCGGTAGCCGAGTTCCCAGCTCACCCCCGCCGCTGCCGCGTGCAAGGTCGCCAGCAGTATCTCGCGCCCGCGCAACCGGGCCGTCGGCAGGCTGACGCCCAGTGCGGCCAGCACCTCCCCGTCCGCCCCACGCAGCGGCACGGCCAGCCCCCCGGTTCCGGCGGCCCACTCGTCGGCGCTTTCC
>NZ_JASNGB010000155.1 GCF_030271215.1 Deinococcus rhizophilus
CACGACCACCGCGTCCGCCCGCGCCAGCGTGAGGTGCTGGGCGTCCGGGCGCGGGGCGAACCACGCCCTGTCGGTGGCGACCTCGTGCGCGGCGGCGGTGGCGAGGCTGAGGTCGGTCACGAAGGCGAGCGCGGCCTGGGTGGCGATCACCCGGACCTCAGCTCCCCGCTCGCGCAGCCGCCGCAGCACCGAGGGCGCCTTCACAGCGGCGATGCTGCCCCCGACGATCACGAGGACGGTGGGCGAGGCGGACGATTCGGACACGTTCACGGGGTCAAGTATCCCCGAAATCGGGCCGCTCGCCCCGCGACGCGAGCGGCGCCAGCACCCCGTCCACCACTGCCCCCGCCCGTTCCGGCACCCCTGCCAGCGTGTCCGGGCCGGAGGTCAGCGGGGCCCCCACCTGCCGGGCAAAATGCGGGGGCAGCAACGGCAGGCGCCCGCTCAACGCCAGCAGCCGTTTCTCTCCAGAATGGGGGACGCGGTTGAGGGCGAACACCTTGCTATTACACCGAGTACGCGATGTGTTACCTCGCGGCGATGGGCATCTGGCGGGGGCGCTGGAGCGGTACACGGCCAGCCTGCGCCTGGGGAGCACCGTGCCCGTGCCCGAGCTGTACCGCGCCGCCGGAACCGAGTTCCGCTTCGACCGCGACCACGTCCGGGGGCTGATGGGCTTTTTGCGGGAGCGGCTGGCAAACGGGAGCTGAGCGGGGGGGGGCGGGAGGAGGAGGGGGGCGAGGCGCGAACCGTCGTCCCCTCCGCTTTCGCCCCTGGCCCGCGCTCCGGCCTAGAGCATTGGACAGAATGACGGCCCCCGGGGAAGGGCGCCCCAGGTGCCTCCCCGAATGCCCAATGCTCTTCTTCAATTCGCTCGCTCTGCTGCGCAGCTTTGCAAGTCCGCTCGGCCAACGAATGCGGAAACCCACCGCATTCTTATGGCACATGCTCTANGGCCTAGAGCATTGGACAGAATGACGGCCCCCGGGGAAGGGCGCCCCAGGTGCCTCCCCGAATGCCCAATGCTCTTCTTCAATTCGCTCGCTCTGCTGCGCAGCTTTGCAAGTCCGCTCGGCCAACGAATGCGGAAACCCACCGCATTCTTATGGCACATGCTCTAGACCAGCGTGGCCGCTCGCTCCGTCCCGGCGGCCTGGGCCGAGGCCGGGGTCGCCGGGCGGAGGCGGCGGCGCACCCCGTCGGCATAGTCGGCCACGTCGCGCAGCATCTCGGCGACGCCCGCCCGCAGCAGGTACTGGCCGCCCGGCAGCGGGGTCAGCGCCAGGAAGGGAGCGCGGCTGAGGGTGTCGAGGATGCTGCGCAGCTCGGCGGGGTTCACGCCGCTGCCCAGGCGCTCGGCGAGGCGCGGCACCGACAGGACGCTGTGCGCGGGCTGGGAGGCCAGGGTCAGCAGCACAAAGGAAAAGGCCCCGCGCTGGGCGAGGTGGGCGCCCACCAGTTCGGAAACCCCCGCCGCCGCGTCCAGGTCGAGGTCGCCCGCTTCCCAGTAGGGCCGCAGGTCGATGGGCGACAGGGGGGCCAGCCGCGCGTGCTCCAGCAGCGCGGTCAGGCCCTCGTGGGTGAGGCGCGGTGTTCCGGCCGCCTTCTGACCCTCGCCGGTCAGCAGGGCGGTGTAATCGGCGCCGCTCTCCCACCCGGAGCGCCGGGCCGAGTCGGTCAGGGCGACGTGCACCACGTAGCCGAACTCGCCCAGCTCGGCCGCGAGCCGGGCCACGCCGGGGGCGGCGTAGCTCAGCTGATACCCCGTCAGGCTGGCGAGTTCGGCCAGTTGCGACTCGGGAGTCTCGGGCAGCGGGCCGGGCACTGGGCCGGGCGAGGCGGCGGCGCGGGAACGCTCGGGCGCCTCCGTGATGGGCAGCAGCGGCTCGCGGGCGGGCAGCTCGGTGTGAGGGGCGGCCGGACGCCCGGACGTGGCCCCGGCCTCGGCATGCTGCATCCTGACCTCGCGGACATGCGGGGTCGCGGTCACGACCACCCGGCGCGGCTCGGGCGGGCGCTGGTGCTCGGTGCGCGGGGTGGTGATGGGTGCGTGGGGCTTGACGATCCCCTCGGCGCTGTAACGGCCCGGCTCCAGCGGCGTGACCATCAGCACGTCGTTCACGCCGAGGTTGGCGTCGTGGTAGAGCCCGTGCAGGCCGCGCACGACCCCGGCCGCGCGGTCGATCTCGACCCCGTGTTCGCGGCCCCGGTCGTCCACAAAGACGGCCGGACCGCTCTCGGGAAAGGTGGACTCCAGGTACTTCTGAAGCCGCAGGACGCCTTCCTGCAGGCAGGGACGGGTCAGGATGTAACGCATCTGCTTCATGCGGGGCAACTCCTTGGATGGGGGGCGGTCCGGACGGCACCGCCGGACGCGCGAAGACTCGTGGGCACTGCTTAGGCCAAACCATAGCAGAGGCCACCCGCCGGGCCACCCCAAAGTGCGCGGCCAGAACGCGAAATTCTTTAGCGATGTGAGGAACGCCACACCCCTTCCCCCAGTGGGGGACTCGGTACACTGCCCGGCATGACCTCCGGTGACCCGACCCAGACTCCCCAGGCCCAGACCCTCGACCTCGTGACCCGGTACTACGCCGCCTTCAACGCGGGCGACGCCGAGGGCATGCTCGGCCTGCTCACGGGCGACGTGCAGCACGATGTCAACGAGGGCGAGACGCGGCGCGGGCTGGAGGCTTTCCGCGCCTTTCTGGCGAAGATGGACGCCCACTACCGCGAGCGGGCCGAGGAGCTCGTGGTGATGGCGACCCCGGACGGGACCCGGGCCGCCGCCGAGTTCGTGATTCACGGCGAGTACCTCAAGACCGACCCCGGCCTGCCCGGGGCGACGGGGCAGAGGTACGTGCTGCCGGTCGGTGCCTTTTTCGAGGTGCGAGGCGGGAGGATCGCCCGCGTGACGAACTACTACAACCTCGCGGAGTGGACCCGGCAGGTGAACGCGGGGACGGAGCCCGCTTGAGCCTCAGCGTCACCCCGGCGAGCGGCGAGGAACTGCGCCGGGCGCTGCCCAGCCTCGCCCGGCTGCGGACCGAGGTCTTCCGCGATTTTCCGTACCTGTACGGCGGAAATCCCGGGTACGAGGAACGCTACCTCCAGACCTATCTGGAAGCACCTGGTGCTCTCGTGGTGCTCGTGCGGGACGGGGCGGAGGTGGTGGGGGCCAGCACCGCGCTGCCCCTCGTCGCGGAGACGGCGGAGATTCAGCGCCCCTTCCTGAGGTCCGAGTTTGGTCCCCGAGACGTGCTGTACCTGGGAGAGAGCGTGCTGCGGGCCGGGTACCGGGGGCGCGGGCTGGGGCACCGCTTCTTTGACGAGCGGGAGGCCCACGCCCGGCGGCTGGGGCTGCCCGTCACGGCCTTTTGCGCGGTGCAGCGCCCGGCGGACCACCCGGCCCGGCCGGAGGGCTACCGCCCGCTGAACGCCTTCTGGGAGGCGCGGGGCTACGTCGAACGCCCCGATCTCGAGACGACGCTGAGCTGGCCGGACGTGGGCGAGACAGGCGACACGCCCAAGCCGATGCGCTTCTGGGTCAGGCGGCTGGCGTAGAGGGTCAGCCCCTCTTGCGCCAGCCGTTCGCCCGCACCGCGTCCACCGCGAACCAGACCGAGGCGGCGCCCCAGACGAGGGCGGGGAGCCAGTTTTCAGCCATGCCGTAGCGCACGGCGGGAACCGCGCACAACGCAGCCAGCAGCACGCTGAGGGCGAAGACGATATGGGGGGGCACGCGGCGACCGAACATGGGCCCAGGGTAGCGGGCGGCCTCTGGCGGATTCCTGACCGTCCCTGGAGCGCCCGGCGTGCCAGACTCGGGGCCAGAATGCCGGACTACGACGTGCTGGTAATGGGAGCAGGCCACAACGCCCTGGTGACGGCGGCCTATGCGGCGCGGGCGGGCCTGAAGGTGGGCGTCTTCGAGCGCCGCCATATCGTCGGCGGGGCCGTCAGCACCGAGGAACTGGTGCCCGGCTACCGCTTCGACTACGGGGGCAGCGCCCACATCCTGATCCGGATGACGCCCGTCGTGCGCGAGCTGGAGCTGACCCGGCACGGCCTGCACTACCTCGAAGTGGACCCGATGTTCCACGCCTCGGACGGCGAGACGCCGTGGTTCGTCTGGCGCGACCCGGAGCGCACCGCCCGCGAGCTGGAGGCCCTTTTCCCCGGTCAGGGCGAGGCGTACCGGAAGTTTCTGGACGACTGGACCCCGTTTGCCCGCTCGGTGGCCGACCTGTTCAACTCGGCGCCGGGACCGCTGGAGATGGGCAAGATGGTGCTGGGCAGTGGCCGGGGCCGCGAGATGCAGACCCAGCTCTCGCGCATCCTGCGGCCCTACGGGGACGTGGCGCGGGAGTACTTCTCGGAGGAGCGGGTGCGGGCACCCCTGACCTGGATGGCGGCGCAGAGCGGCCCGCCGCCCACGGACCCGCTGAGCGCCCCCTTCCTGCTGTGGCACCCCCTTTACCACGAGGGCGGGGTCGCCCGGCCCAAGGGCGGCAGCGGCGGCCTGACGCGGGCGCTGCGGCGGGCCATCGAGGATTACGGCGGCGAGGTCCACGTCAATGCCCCGGTGCGGCGGATTCTGGTGAGGGGTGGGAAGGCGCAGGGCATCGAGCTGGAAAACGGCGAGCAGTACACCGCCCGCGCCGTCGTGTCCGGTGCCCACATCCTGACGACGGCGGGGGCGCTGCCCGAGGAGCACGTGCCGGAGGCTGCGCGGCGGGTGCGGGTGGGCAACGGCTTCGGGATGATCCTGCGGCTGGCGCTGAGCGAGAAGGTGAGGTACCGCCAGCACACCGAGCCGGACTCGCGGGTGGGGCTGGGGCTCCTCATCAAGGACGAGCGGCAACTGGCGAAGGCCTACGGGGAATACCTCGCGGGCGAGCCGACGACCGATCCCCCCCTGATCGCCATGACCTTTTCCGCCGTGGACGACAGTCTCGCGCCCCCGGGAGGCGAGGTGCTGTGGCTGTGGGCGCAGTACTACCCCTTTGAACTGGCCTCCGGCAGCTGGGAGACGCGCACCGCCGAGGCGCGGGAAAATATCCTGCGGGCCTTCGAGCACTACGCGCCGGGCACGCGCGACACCATCGTGGGCGAACTCGTGCAGACGCCGCAGTGGCTCGAAACCAACCTCGGCCTACACCGGGGCAACGTGATGCACCTGGAGATGAGCTTCGACCAGATGTTCGCCTTCCGGCCCTGGATGGCGGCGAGTCAGTACCGCTGGCCGGGGGTAGGGGGCCTGTACCTGACGGGCGCGAGCACCCACCCCGGCGGCGGAATCATGGGCGCGTCGGGGCGCAACGCGGCGCGGGTGCTGCTGCGGGACCTGACGCGGCGGGGATGGAAGTGAGAGGACGGATCGGCGCAGGAGTGGCCGTCCTGCAGGCTGGTGAGGTGCTGCTGGTGCGGCGCGGGGACAATGGCCACTGGGACGTGCCGGGTGGCGGCGCCCAGGTAGGTGAGGCGCCCGAACAGGCCGCTCGGCGCGAACTGCACGAGGAGACGGGCCTGACTGTGGGCAACCTGCGCCCGCTGGGAGTCTTTCCGCACCGCCACACCTACCCGGATGGGAACGTCGTGGACTGGGAAACGCACGTCTACGTCGCCGACTTTGCAGGCGGGGAGGCGCAGGCCGGGGACGACGCCTCGGAACTGCGCTGGTGGCCCCTGGAAAGGTTGCCAGGGGAAGTCTCGCAGACGACCCAGACCTATTTCACGGCCCTGCGGACGGTGGCGGGTTGAGCCTGTGCCTCTCCCCCACCCTGCGTCGCTCCCTGCTCGCCTTCGCCGCGCTGGGTGTCGCCTTTCTGGGGGCGCTCCTCGTGCTGCGGGGTGCGGCGCTGGGGTGGGGGCTGATCGCCGTGGCCTTTCCCGCCTCGCTGGGGCTCGCGCTGGCCGGGGACGCGCTGGGAGCCGACTTCGCGGGCACGCTGCGGACGCGGTGGGCGGCGCTCTCGGCGCAGATGCGGCCCTGGATGTGGTGGCTGGGTGCCTATGCCGCGCTCAAGATTCCGGTCCCCCTCTGGCCGGAGGGGTTTCCGGTGCTGGGGCTGCTCAGCACGGGGGCGCTGTGCGTCTCAGGATGGCTCTACGCCGCCGAGCGGGTGGGGGCGCGGCGGGCCTGGGCGATGGCGGCGCTGTCGTTCGGGGTCGGCTGGGCGGTGGAATTGCTGGGCAGCCGCACCGGGTTTCCCTTCGGCGTGTATTCCTACGAGACCTCGCCGCCGCCCACCCTCCTGACGGTTCCCCTGATCGTGCCGCTGGGGTGGTTCGCGCTGACGCTGGCCGCCACGCGGCTGGCGGGGGGGCGGGCGTGGCTGGCCGGCCTGCTGATGGTGGCGTGGGACGTGGGCTTGGAACCGCTGATGACCGCCGAGCGGTACTGGCTGTGGAACGACCCCGCGCCGCTGTGGGCCGGGGCGCCCGTGCAGAACTTCGTGGGCTGGTGGGTGGTCGGGACCGGACTGAGCTGGGCCTTTACCCGGATCGCGCCGGGGCTGTTCGGGCGGGCCGGGCGCGGGTGGGGCTGGCCGATGCAGGTGCGGGCCGCAGGCCGCGTATCGGTGGGCTTCCGGACCCAGGCTGTCCGCGTGGAACCCGCCCCCCGCCCCGACCTCTCGCGCCTCTCCTTTGCCGCTGCCTACCCCATAGAACTGTTCTTCCTGCCGGGGGGACTCGTCCTCGTCGGGCGGTTGCTGGAGGCCGGGGTCACGCTGGCGGTGATGCTGGCGGCGCTGGCCCTGGCGCGGGCCGTGCGGGCATGAGGCCGGACCCGGTTGCCGCGATGCTGCGGGCCTCCATCCGCCGCAGCGTCCGCACCGGGCTGGGAGGGGTCTGGGTCCGGGGAGGGTGGCCGCCGGGCGGGGCGGTGATCGCGCCCAACCACCACTCCTGGTGGGACGGGTACGTGCTGCGCGAACTCGGCTGGCAGGCGGGGGCCGAGGCCCGTGTGCTGATGACACCCCGCCAGCTTGCCCATTACCCCTTTCTGCGGCGGGTGGGGGCGCTGGGGGCGGACGAGCTGCGGGCGGCGGTGCGGGCGGCGCGGGCAGGGGCGTGGGTGGTCGTCTTTCCGGAAGGGACCCTGCAGCCCGCCGGTCCCCTCCGCGACTTGCGGCCCGGCGC
>NZ_JASNGB010000156.1 GCF_030271215.1 Deinococcus rhizophilus
CTGCGGGGGCAGGAGACGGAGGCGCTGGCCCGCCTGCAGGACCTGCGCCGCACGCTGCTGGACTACGGGACCGCGGTGATCGCCCTGTCGGTGCTGGGCGGCCTGCTCGCGGCGGCCCTGGTCTCGCGCAGTTACCGCCGGGTCGGCCTCGCCGCCGAGCGGCTCGCGCAGGGCGAGGGGGACGTGCAGCTCTCGGACCGGGGCCCGCAGGAGGTCCGCTCGCTCTCGGCGGCCTTCAACCGCATGAGCGAGCAGCTTGGGGCCGCGCAGCGAGAGGCCCAGGGCCGCGCCGCCGACCTCGCGGCCCAGAACGCGCAGATGGGGGCGCTGGGCGACCTCAGCGACTGGCTGCAGGCGGCGCGGGGCCTGGAGGAAGGCGGGCAGATTCTGGCCCGCGCCCTGCCCACGCTGCTGCCCGGCACGCGCGGCTCGCTCGCCACCCACAACGCCTCTCGCAACCTGCTGGTGCCGCTGCTGACCTGGGGAGACGAGGCGGGGTCGGGCGGCGCTCCCGACGGTTGCTGGGCGCTGCGCCGGGGCGAACCGCGCTGGCCGCAGGACTCGGGCTTCGCGCCCGCCTGCCTGAGCGGGCCGGGCGGCGGCGGGTATGTCTGCGTGCCGCTGTTCTCGCACGGGGAGACGCTGGGCATCCTGCGGGTGCGCCCTGAAATTGAGGGGCAGTCCCTCCCCGCCGAACNTTCGCGCCCGCCTGCCTGAGCGGGCCGGGCGGCGGCGGGTATGTCTGCGTGCCGCTGTTCTCGCACGGGGAGACGCTGGGCATCCTGCGGGTGCGCCCTGAAATTGAGGGGCAGTCCCTCCCCGCCGAACTGCGCGAGACATTGCCCGCCGTGGCGCGGCAGGTGGCGCTCGCGCTCGCGGGGCTGCGACTGCAGGAGCGGCTGCACCAGCAGGCCATCCGCGATCCCCTCACGGGGCTGTTCAACCGCCGCCATCTGGAAGAAGCGCTGGCCTCCGCCGGAGCGCACGCCGCCGCCACCGGCGAGCCGCTCTCGCTGATCGCCCTCGACGTGGACCACTTCAAGCGCTTCAACGACACCTTCGGGCACGAGGCCGGGGACGCTGTTCTGGTGCGGGTGGGGGCGGCCCTGCGCGACCTCGTGCCCCCCGGCGCGGTGCCCGCCCGGCCCGGCGGCGAGGAATTTACCCTGCTGCTGCCGGGGCTGGACACGGGGGCCGCCGCTGAACTCGCCGAGCGCCTGCGCGAGACCGTCGCGGGCTGGAGCCTCAGCCACGCGGGCATGGCGCTGGGGCAGGTCACCGTCTCGCTGGGGGTCGCGGCCCTGGGGGTCCATGCCCCCGCTCCCGACGGCCTGCCCCGCGTGGCGGACGAGGCCCTGTACGCGGCGAAGGCCGCTGGACGCAACCGGGTGGTGATCGCGCGGGGAGCGGAGGCGGGTTCGCCCGGGGTCCTCGCCTACTGAGGGCCTCTTCCGCAAGGGATGACCCGCCAAGCGGCTTGCAGAGGGAGAAAAAGCCCCTGCCCACCGCGAGGTCAACGACCCTGCCGGGCCTGAGGCTGCCCGGCGTAGACGTCCTGACAGTCCGTCCTCTTCACGCTCCGGCCCGTTGGCGTCATGGGGCCGTCCTTGCCCCGGCTCCCGGCCCCGGCTTCCGGCGGCTGGGGCTGGGCGGGCGTGAAGGGCCGCTACACTCCCCCTCATGTCCTGGATCAAACACCTGCGGGTCGGCGAGGCCGACGTGTATTCCCTCACCGACGGCCAGTTCCGGCTCGACGGCGGCGCGATGTTCGGCAGCGTGCCCAAAGTGCTGTGGGAGCGCGTCTCGCCCGCCGATGACCTCAACCGCATCCGCCTGCGCATCAACCCCCTGCTGATTCGCCTGGGTGGGGAGAACATCCTCGTCGAGACGGGCTTCTGGGATGGGGGCGGCGAGAAGTTCGAGGGAATGTACGCCCTCGACCGCGACGAGACGGTCTTCCGGGGCCTCTCGGAAGTCGGCCTGACGCCCGGCGACATCGGTCTGGTGATCAACACCCACCTGCACTTCGACCACGCCGGGCGCAACGTGACCCCGGCGGGCGAGCCGACCTTTCCCAACGCCCGCTACGTCGTGCAGCGGCAGGAGCTTCACGACGCGGCCCACACCCACGAACGCAGCCGCGCGAGCTACGTCGCCGGGTACATCGAGCCGCTGCGCGACGCCGGGCTGTACGAGGTCGTCGACGGCGAGCACGAGGTGCGCCCCGGCCTGAGCGTGCTGCCGCTGCCGGGGCACAACCTCGGGCAGCAGGGGGTGGTGCTGCGCTCGGGCGGGGGGACGCTGGTGTACGCCGCCGACCTCGTGCCCACGCTGGCGCACGTGCCCTACCCGTATGTCATGGGCTACGACCTCTACCCGGTGACCACGCTGGAGACGCGCAAGCGGTACTACGGCGAGTGGTACGAGTCCGGCGCGATTCTCTGCACCCCGCACGACCCCGACGTGGCCTTTGCCCGGCTGGAGCAGGGGAGGAAGGGGGGCTTCGTGGGCGTGGCGCTCAACGAGTAACCCCCTCCGGGGTGGAGGGGGCCGGGAGGGAGGGGAGGGCTCAGCGCAGGATGGAGAGGTAGCTCTGGCGGGTGCCGCTGCCGTCGTAATCGCCCGTCAGGAAGGCGAGACCGCCACCGTTCAGGGGGACGCCCGCCGGAACCTCCCCGAGCTGGACGCGGGTGGCCTTGCCCGTGCGGGCGTCGATCCGGAAGACGCTGGTGTAATCGGCGCCCCACAGCACGTCCGGGTTCTGGCGGTCGAAGCCGAACAGGCGGTCGACCCGCAACTCGCCAAAGGTCGTGACACTCCCGTCGGCGTTCAGGCGCTTGAGCGTCCCGTTCTGGGTCAGCCACACGGTGCCGGGGGCGCTGATCGCCACGCTGCCGCCCTGTTCGGAGACCTCGGCGCCGAGGGGCGTGACGGTGCCCGCCTGGGGGTCGATCCGCAGCGCCGCGCTGGTGTAGGCGGGCAGGTAGGCCAGCACCCGGCCGTCGCCGTTCGCCACCAGCCGTCCGCCCTGCTGGCCGTAATCGCGCGTGTCGTCCACGACGACGGTCTCGCCCGCCCCGCTGCCCGCGCCGGGGGTCCAGCGGGCCAGCGTGCTGCGGAAGCCGCCAGTCCCGACGACCGTGCGCTGCACGAACCACACCCGGCCCTGGGCGTCGGCCACGCCCGAGGACAGGCCAGCCGGACGGGGCATCAGCGTGACCTCGCCTGCCGCCGTGAGGCGGGCCACCCGGTCGTCGCTGCCCAGCGCCAGCACGTCCCCGTCCGGCAGCGCGATCAGGCTCCCGACCGCGAATGGCACGGTCGCCTTCGCCCCGGACTGGAGGCCCACGTAGCGGGTCAGCTCGGTACGGTAGCCCGAGGTGGCGGGGTCGAAACCGCCCGCACCTGTCAGCCAGACGCCGTCGCCGGAGGGGGCGAGCTGGCCCGCCGACCCGACCGCCGTGCGGGCCGGGCGCACCGTGAGCTGCACGGTGTTCGGTCCCTGGGGAGGTCCGGCCTGCGGCGAGGACACCCGCACGGTCGTCGTGCCGGGCGCGGCGTCTGCGGCCACCGTGAGCGGAATGGTGACCGTGGTGGTCGTGCCCGGCGTGACCTGCGCGGTCACGGGTTGGGCGGTCACGCCCGCCGGGAGGTCGCCCACCGTCAGCGTCACGCTGCCGCTGAAGCCTTCCACGCTGCTCACGTTGACCTTCAGCCCGGCAGTGGTGCCGGGGGAGAGGAACAGGCCGCCCATCTGCTCGGTCGCCACGGTCACGCTGACGCTGGGGGCGATGACCCGCAGGCTGGGCAGGGTGCCGCTGCCGACCACCAGGCCGCCCTGTTTCACGACCACTTCGAGGGGACCGCTGTACGCCGGAGCGCCCGCCGCTGCCGTGAAGGTCAGGGGTGTCGTCACCGCCTGCGCGGAGAGGCGGGCCAGCGCCGATCCAGCCGCCGCGCTCTGCGCTTCCATGCTCTGGGCCCCCAGCGCGGGCAGGGTGAGGGTCGAGGGCGTGACCGTCACGCCGGGCACCTTCGTCTCCAGAGTGACCGCGCCGCTGATGCCGCCGACCTGCACGAAGGTCGCCTCGCGGCTCACCGACTCCCCGGCCCGCAGGGTGATCTCGGAGAAATCCTTGAACAGGACGTCTACCTGCTCGGCCTCGCGCTCGAAGACGAGGCTGACGCGGGTGCCGGGAGCCACGCTGCGGAGGCGGAGCGGCTGTCCCCCGGTGCCCGCTTCCTCGCTGATCGCGTTCCAGCCCTGGGTCAGCGTGAGGTCGAGGTCGAGCGTGGTACTTCCGCAGGTGGCAGTGCCCCTGATGGTGGCGGCCCGCGACGAGTACAGCCGCATGACCCGCCGCCCGTCCGCCGCCCGCTCGGTCACGGTGCCCAGCAGGTCTCCCTGTGCGCCGAAGACCCCGATCTGGGCCGACTCGACATCGACATCCGCTACGCTGCGTTCACCGTCAAAGGGGCAACTGCCCAGCAAGGGCACGAGTTCGGGCGGCGTGGGCAGCGCTCCATCGACCGCCCCCGCCGCCGTCACGGTGGCGGGCGTCAGGCTCAGCAGGGTGTCGCTCCGGCGGAAATAGGCCGACACTCTCCCTGTCCCGAAGGTCCACCCGCTGAGGGTGCCCTGAAGCCGGGCGGGGTCCAGCGCTGCGCCGGGCTGCGCGGCGGCGCGGTAGGTCAGGGTGACCGTCTTGTCGCCGCCCAGCGTGATGACCTCGGCGGCGGGGGTGACATACCCGTTCACCGCGCCGCCCTCCACCCGGAAGACCTCCCCGGCCTTGAGGGTCAGCGTCTTGCTGCCGGTGACCGGGCCGCTGAACGCCTGGGCCTTCGTGGCGTCGTTGACGACGGTGACGGGAGCCTGCGGGACACCCTCGACCTTCACGGTCAGGGCAAAGGTCTGGGGGGGCTGGGGCCGCTCCTGTCCGGGGCCGGGACAGGCGGTGAGCAGGACGGTGAGGCCGACGAGGGCAGCGGACAGCGGAAGCTTCTTCATGAACGCTCAGAATTATAAGGCTTGGGGGCTGTACGTGCCTGACGGTCGCCTGATGGCTCCGGGTTCATGAAGCTTCGGGCCTCCACCCGGTCGCCATGTGCTTCCCTGTGGCTATGGGTGAAGCGAAACGACGCAAGGAACTGGGCCTGATGCCGACCACCTTTCCGGTCGAGGTGCGGGCGGCGGGGGGCGAGGTCACGCTGACGGGCGGTCCCGACGACCCCGCCGTGCGCGGGCGGCTGCTGGAGGCCCTGCGCTCGGCGCTGCCGGGTGGAGGGGCCTGGGAGCAGGGCTACCGCCAGATCCACCTGATGATGGGCCGGGGCACCGAGGCGGTCGCCACCCCCGAGGACTTCGCGGCGATCCCGGTGCCCGCGCACCAGCGCCTGACGGGTGACCTCGTGCTGAACGCCCGCTCGACCCCGGAGACCGCGCTGCTGCTGGGCGAGGGGGCCTTCCTGCGGGTGCGGAGCTCCGAGACCTCGCACGACGGGAACACCTGGGAGCCGCTCGCGCTGCCGGACAACGGCATGGAGCAGCTGCTGCGGCATCCGCTGGCCCGCGAGCGCGGTCCCCTGCTGGGCACCCTGACCGCCGAACACTGGCGCGAGGGCCGCATCGACCTCGACGCCGAGCCGCCCGAAGCGCTGCTGGAACCGCTGGAGAACCTGATCCGCGAGTGGGACGGCGAGGGCGACGACTGGACCCGGCGTCACCTCGACCTGCTGGACGGCGACCCGGACAGGGACGCGGCGCCGCAGGCCGTCCGCACCCAGCTGGAGCTGCGCGGCCTGCCGCTGCTGCCCTCGTCTGCCAACCAGCCCCACGCGGCCGTGGGTGAGGGTGAGGACATGCTGGCGGTCTACCTCTCGCCGCTGGCCTACACCCTCGACGGCGAGGACTGGCTTCCCTACGACGGCGCGGAGGCAGACTCGCCCGGGTCTTCCCAACTCGGGGACCTGCTGACCCAGATGCTCGACGTGCAGACGGTGCCCGTGACCGTGTGGAACGACGGGCGGGTGGAGTGGCCGGAGGGCGACGTGCCGGAGGAACAGGCCGACCGGGTGCGGGGCGACCTGCGCTCGGCGACCGGGGCGGGCGACCCGGCGGCGTGGGCCGAGTGGACGCGCACCCTCCTCGCGGAGACCTTCATGGACGAGGCCCCGGACCTCCGGACGCGCGGGAGCCTGCCTGCCGTGCAGGGCGTGCGGCTGGACCTTCCCACCGACAGCCTGACGGACCCCGACGACCCCGCGCAGTACTTCATCGAGTCGGAGGTGACCTTCGACGGCCAGACGTGGCGCGACCTCTACGCCGAGGAGTTGCCCGACGAACTGCGGGAGGGCGGGGCGGGCAGCGCGGCGAACTGATACGGATTCCGATTGAACAGTTTGTGTGACTGCTCAATCCGAGCAGAGCGAGTAGGAAAAAACGGTCCCCCCCCCGCTGGCCGCGTCACCTCCCCGGTGGGCGCGGCCCCGCGCTGTCCCGGGCGTGGCGAGTCACCCACACGACCAGCCACAGGTCGCCAGCCACAGGCCACCAGTCACAGGCCCCCCAGCAGCAGCGCGAGCAGAGGAACAGCAGTTCAAAGGGGCCGACGGGAGGGGTGGGCCAGCGTCTCCCACTCCCGCGTCCCTTCATCCTGCGGGTGCCGCGCCGTGCTAGACCGGCCCATGCGCCGCCTGCCCCGCCGTGCCCCCGCCCTGGCCGCCGCCCTGCTGGGTTCATCCATGGGTTCGGCGGCCCTCGCCGCGCCGGACATCTTCGTCGCCTACCCGCCGCCGGGCCACCGGGTCGCCTCCGACCACGTGCTGCTGGAGGGAAGCGTGCCCGCCGGGGCGACCCTGCGAATCGGCGGCCGGGCGGCGGAGGTCGGGCCGGACGGCCTGTTCATCCTGTGGTGGCCGCTGCGGGTCGGCACCCAGGACCTGCGGCTGGTCACGACCCTGCGCGGCGAGACGGGCACCCGCACCCTGCGGGTCACACGCACGGCGCGAACCGTCCTGCCTGCTGCGCCGACCGCCCTCACTGCGGCGAGCGTGCAGCCTGCCCACGACCACACCTTCTGGGACGCCGCCGGGGACAGCGGGACCGAGCGCACCGTCCCGGTGGCCT
>NZ_JASNGB010000157.1 GCF_030271215.1 Deinococcus rhizophilus
CCGCCCGTGGGCGACCGCCGCTGGAAGGCCCCGCAGCCCCCGGCCCTGTGGGTGGGCGAGCGCGACGCCTCGCGCCCCGGCAACGTCTGCCTGCAAACCGGGCTGGTCGAGGGCCAGAGCGGGGTGCGCGGCTCGGAGGACTGCCTGTACCTCAACGTGACCGCCCCCGCGAACGCCCGGAATGCCCCGGTGATGGTCTGGGTCCACGGCGGGTCCTTCCGTTCGGGCGCGGGCAGCGACTACGACGCGCGGGTGCTGGCCCGCGAGCAGGGCGTGGTCGTGGTGACGATCAACTACCGCCTCGGCGCCCTGGGCTTTCTCGCCGCGCCGGAGTTGCTGGAGGGCCGCACGGTGGGCAACTACGGCCTGCTCGACCAGCAGGCGGCCCTGCGCTGGGTGCGGGCCAATGCGGCGGCCTTCGGGGGTGACCCGCGCAACGTGACCCTCTTCGGGGAGTCGGCGGGCGGCATGAGCGTGTGCGCCCAGCTCGCTTCGCCCCTGTCGGCGGGCCTGTTCGACCGGGCGATTCTCCAGAGCGGTCCCTGCACCCCCGAGATCAACACCGTGCCCGTGACCCAGGCCCTGAAAACCGGGGCCGCCTACGCCCGCGCCCTGGGCTGCCCGGAGGGCGACGCCGCCTGCCTGCGCCGGGTGCCCGCCGAGCGGCTGCTGAGCACCGAGGTGCCGGGCGTGCGGGCGCCCGGCACGGTGGCCCTGCCCCCTGTCTACGGCGACGCTGCGGTGCCCGTGGCCCCCGCCGAGGCCTTCCGCCGGGGCGAGGTTCACCGTGTGCCCCTGATTGTGGGGAGCAACCAGGACGAGGGCACCCTCTTCGTCGCGCCGCTGGGGGCACAGCGGGACCTCCCGCGCTGGCAGTACGTGGCGCTGGTGGCCGTGCTGGAGCGCTGGAACACGCCCCGCGTGCTGGCGAACTACGCCACCCGCGACTACGAGACGGTGGGACTGGCCGCCGCCGCCCTCGCCGGGGACGGCCTCTTCGCCTGCCCGGTCAACGACCTGTCGCGCGACCTCGCCCGCGTGACGCCCGTGTACGCCTACGAGTTCCGCGACCGGAACGCTCCCATCACCCTGCCCCCCACCGCCACGGTGCCGCGCTACGGGGCCTACCACGCCGCCGAGATCATCAGCGTGTTCGGCACGCCGCTGCCCGGCCTCGCCAGCCCGGCGGGCTTCACCCCCGCGCAGGCCGACCTCGCCCGCACCATCCGCGCCTACTGGGGCAACTTCGCCCGCGCCGGGAACCCCAACGGCGCAGGTTTGCCGGGGTGGGCCCGCCTCGACCCCGCCCGGAACAACGTGCTGGGCCTCGCTCCCGGCGCGGTGGGCGAGCGCCTCGATTTCCGGCAGGAGCACCGCTGCGAGGTCTGGAGCCGGTGAGGTGAGGGCGGCTCCCCCGGCTCTCCTGCTGCTGGCCGCCGCCCTGCTGGGTCTGACCTGGGGACTGCGGCGCGACCCCCTCGATCTGGTGGTGCTGGGAGCGGGCCTCGCGGCGCTGCTGCTGGTCCTGCGCCTGACCCTGCGGGGCGACGGGCGCGGGCGGCTGGCTCTGCGGGGCCTCGCCTCGCTGCTGGGGGGCGTGGCGCTGTTCGGCGTGCGGGAGCCTGCCGGGGCGCTGCTGTTCGCCGCCGTCTTCTTCGGCAGCCAGATGCTGACCCGCTGGCTGGTGCGCCGGGGGTAGGGCCACGGAAAGGGCCGAGCCCTCCCCGGCGGGAGAAGGCGGCCCCCTCAAGCCGCTGTCAGGCCCGGTTCGCCACTCCCGGCACCGCGCAGGAGTCGCCCTCGCAGCTCTCGGCGGGGGCGTCCTGCGCCAGCAGGGTCAGGGGCGCGGGGTGCGTTTCAGCCCACAGCTGCTCCAGCGCCGAGCGCAGCACGTCGGGCGACTGGGCGCCGCTCACCCCGTACTTGCCGCCCAGCACGAAGAAGGGCACACCGCTGATGCCCAGCGCACGGGCCTGCGCCTCGTCCTGCCGGACGGCTCCCGCGTACTCGCCGGAGGCCAGCGCCGCCCGCACCTCGTCCGCGTCCAGCCCGGCCTCGGTCGCCAGCCGCACCAGCACCTCGGGGTCGCCCAGAAACTCGCCCTCGGTGAAGTAGGCCCGCAGCAGCCGCTCCTTCATGGCGTCCCCCTGGCCCCCCTGCGCCGCCAGATGAATCACCTGATGGGCCTGAAAGGTGTTGGTGGGCTGGAGGTCCCCGAAGTGGTAGTCCAGCCCCTCGTCCGCCGCCGTTCCCGTCATGGCGTCGAGCATCTCCTGGGCCTGCGCCTCGCTGCGCCCGTACTTGCCCGCCAGAATCGCCCGCATGGACTGGCCCGGCCTCGCCGCTACCGCCGGGTCGAGTTCAAAGGAGTGCCACACGACCTCGACCTGATCGCGTCAGGGAAAGTCGGCGAGGGCCGTCTCGAAACGCCGCTTGCCGACGTAGCACCACGGGCAGGCGATATCGGACCAGATGTCCACCCGCAGCTTGTCCGGAGAGGAGGCAGTGAAGGCTGTCATGCCCCCATTCTGCCCTGCTTTAAAAAACAAAGCAAGGAGGGGGGGCACGTCGGGCACCTGGGGTCGGAAGAAGGCTCCTATTCCTGCCTGGCGGCCGCCCCTACACTCGGCCCATGACCACCGATCCGGCCCGTCCCCCCTTCGCCAGGCCCAGCGACGAGGACCTGCGTCAGCGGCTCACGCCCATGCAGTACCGGGTGACCCAGCAGGAGGGCACCGAGCGGGCCTTTACCGGTGAGTACTGGGACCACGAGGCCCCCGGCCTCTATGTGGACGTGGTGTCCGGCGAGGCCCTGTTCAGCTCGCTCGACAAGTACGACGCGGGGTGCGGCTGGCCCTCGTTCACCCGGCCTCTGCCGGGCACCTCCCTGACCGAGAACACTGACCACAAGATCGGCTACGCCCGGACCGAGGTCCGCTCGCCCTCGGCCGACTCGCACCTGGGGCACGTCTTCCCGGACGGCCCGCAGGAGGAAGGCGGGCTGCGCTACTGCATCAACTCGGCGGCGCTGCGCTTCGTGCCCGTGAACGAGCTGGAGGCCCAGGGGTACGGCGAATACCTCAGGCTGTTCCAGTCGTAGGCGGACCCGTAGGCCGTCCGGCAGAGCAGGGCGAGAGGACCACGGGGCAACTTCCCCGGCGGTCCTCTCGTCGCTCCGGTGACCGCTCACGGTGCTGGGGCCAGAGCCCGGCCGTGCCGCCGCCCGCAGCCGATCCCGTGGCGACGCCGCGACCCCCTGAGCCGCGACCTTCAGATGAAAGTCTCCCGAAGTCGGCCCCCGCCGGGAGGTTGCATGAATTCTCATCTGGGATGCTAGGCTACGCAGGAACCAACTGTAGAGCAGTTTTCGTTTCGGACCTTTGCCACGCCGTAGGACCGCACCATCGGAGGTATTGCCATGAAGAACTTTGGACGCTTGAGCCTGCTGACCGCCACCCTGATGTTCGGCATGAGCACTGCGCTGGCCCAGACGCAGCCCCCCGCCACTCCGCCCACGCCTCCGACCACGCCCGCACCCCCGGCGACGCCCCCGGCCGCCCCCGCTGCCCCGGCTGCCCCGGCGACGCCCGCTGCTCCGACCGAGACGCCCGCCACCGAGGAAGCTCCCGCTCCCGTCGTGTCGCAGGAAGCTGCCCTGACGATCGGCGACGCCACGGTCACGATTCCCGGCATTCAGGACGCCGCTCTGGTCAAGACCTTCTCGACCGTGCTGGGCGGCGGCGCGGTCTACCGCGGCTCGGTGACGGGTTCGATCGACCAGATCGTGCAGGCCTTCACCACCGCCGGGTTCGTGTCGGCGGACGGTGCAGATGCAGCGGCGGACGGCGCGGCGGCTGAGGGCGAGGCTGCCCAGGCCTCCACCGAGACGGCCACCACGACGACCACGGAGACCACGACCACCACCGAAACGGCGACGACCGAGGCGACCACCACCGAGACGGCCACCACCGACGCGGCAGCCACGGACACCGCTGCGGCAGATACGACGGCCAGCACCGGCACCACGGCCACCGGCCTGACCGGTCTGCCTGAGGGTGAAATCCGCCTGTTCACGCAGGGCGGCCAGACCTACGAACTGCGCGTCTACGAGCGCGGCGGCTTCACGGTCATCGTGTGGTCGCGCATCGGCACGGCCAGCACGGCACCCGCTGGCAGCTGAAGCCAGACAGGCAGGAGAGGGCGGACGCCGGATGGGTGTCCGCCCTCTTCCTGTGGCAGTCGTCCTTGTTGCCATCCCGCCGTCTGATGGTGCCATCCGGGCTGCAGCAAGAGCAGAAACGAGCTGGCCGGAAGTTCCTCTCTCCTGTCTGCGTTTCTTACTTCCAAAAGCGTTACCGTTCCCCCAGGGGGTAATCGTGACTGCACAAATGCATATTGGCCTCGCCGAGCTGTTGCGGCGGCACCACATCAGCCAGAAGCAACTGGCCGAGGCTGCCGGAATGCGCCCTGCCACGGTCCACGCCATCTTCCACGGGCGCGTCGAACGGGTGGAGATCGGTACGCTCGTGGACCTCGTGACAGGCTTGCGGCGTCTGGGGGTCAAGGCCGATGTGGGCGACATTTTGCAGGTGGTTGACCAACCCGACGAGGCTGAGCAGGCGGCCCGCGAACGCGCCCTACGGCTGCTGGGGGGGAGTCCCTGGGGGCTGCAACCGAAGGGCCTGGCCGAGCCTGTCCCCGTCAGTGGTCCTCCTATTGAAGACCTTCTGCCCGACCTGCTGGGGCCGTCGCTTTGAGCCTGCTCTACCTCGACACCTCCGCGCTGCTTCGCCTCTATACCCGCGAACCGGACTATGGGCAGGTCGCCGCCTGCAAGGAACAGGCAGACGGTGTGATCTGCCATGTCATCACCTATGTGGAGATGGTTTCTGCCTTCACCTGGCGGCGGGCTCGAAAGCTGCTGAGCGGTCGGGCGTACCAGACGGCCCTGGAGGCATTCAGGAGCGATTGGCCGACCTTCCAGCATGTCGCCGTAGACCAGCAACTCTTGCAGGACGCCGCCGCGCTCGCGCAGGCACACACTCTGCGGGCCTACGACGCCGTTCACCTGGCCGCCGCGCAAGCTGTCTCTCCACTTGGACTTCAGTTCATGACCTTCGACACGAACTTGAGAACCGTGGCTGAGCAGGTGCTACCAGGGCAGGTGTGGGTGCCGTAGAAGGCGAGGGGACGAGCCACCCCGTCTCCCCACTTTCCCCTTCCGCCCGCTTCCCCCGCCCCACTTTTCCCTGACAAAGCAGAGGCTCTGACAACAGGCCAAACCAGCGTAAGCCAGAACGTATGAATGTTAGTATGACGGCATGACTTACCAGAACGCCGAACGCATGACCATCAGCCTGCCGCCCGATATCGCCCGTTACATCAAGAACTACCAGCAAACGCACGGACTGGAAAGCCGCAGCGAAGCCTTCGTGAAAGCCGTTCAAGCCCTCAGGGAACAGGAACTGGCCGAGCAATACACCGCACTCGCCCGTGAGAACGACCCCGAACGCGCCCTCTTTCTGGAAGGCAACACCGACGGACTGGAACCCAGCGACGGTAGCGAATGGCTGTAGGACTCATCCGGCGCGGCGACATTTTTCTGACCCATTTCGGCCCCGCCCGCGCGGGTGAGCCGGACTTCAAACGCCCCGCTGTGGTCATCACCAACAATGTCGCCAACGCCAAAGCGGATGCCCTGACGGTGGTTCCACTCACGAGCAACCTGAACACCGTCTATGACTTTCAGCTTCTGCTGCCCACCGAGCGCACCGGTCTAAATCTGGACAGCAAAGCCCAGACGGAACTCATCACCTGCATTGCCGTCAGCCGAATCGGCAAGCGCCTGGGGCAAGTCCCCACCGACCTGATGACCGAACTGGACGCCAGAATCCGCCTGCACCTGGCCCTGTAAAAAGTCGAGAAGTCCAGTGGTCGAGGAGTGGAGAAAACATCGTCCCCCTCGACTTCCAGATCCCCCGACTCCTCACCTTCCTTCCATCCTCCATCAGCGCAGCGGAACCATTCCCCATCCCCACGCCCCCAGGCGCACTCCCCGCCCCGCTTTTCCCCGCCAAAACAGAGGCTTGAGCTAAGGTTAAAACTCAGCGAATCAAGCGAACGTTGAAAGGCAGGTCGGGAATCTTGGCCCAGTTTTGCTCGGCAGTCAGCACATCCACCTTCAGGACTTCCGCTGTTCCCAGACAGGCTGCGTCCCCAAGGCTCAGGTCATACGGAGACTTGCGGGCGTAGTAGAACACGGCAGCTTCACGACAATCAGCGCCGAACACCACTTCACGCGCTAGCCCCAGCAGCGGGTCAAGGTGCGCCTGAACTTGCTTCGGCGTGAACGCGCCCCTCCCAATCAACTTTCCCTGAACTTCCGTCAGGGTCACGCTGCTCACGAAGCATGGGCGACTCCCCACCACGTTCAGAACTTCCGCACCGCCCTCTTCTTTCAGCAGGAACGCGATGATGGCACTGGCATCCAGCAGCACGCCTTACCAGCCCTTCTTCTTCGCTTCTGCACGGCGTTCGTCCAGGAGTTCCTGAGTAAAGTCCCGGTCTTTCATCTCGCCTGTTTTCTGCAAGCTGCCGTACAGCGATTGGGCCAGCAGGCGGCGGCTGGTGAGCTTGTAGCCGTCCTCCAGTTCCAGCAGGATCAACTCGTCGCCTTCTTTCACGTCCAGTCTGGCGCGAGCTTCAGAGGGGATCAGGACTCGTCCTTGTTGTTGTAATTTCAGATAAAGGGGATGAGGAGCAGTCATGCCTAAGTATAACCGAACAGGTGAGAAATCGAAAAGTGACTATCAGAGCTTTCCTGACTGGAAATTCCGAGATGGTGAGAAAACCCCCGTCCCCCACCTTCCCCTTCTGCCCGCTTCCCCCGCCCCGCTTTTCTCCGCCAAAGCAGAGGCTTGAGCAAAAACTTGTCCACAACTGCCTCTAGCCCTGGTAACATCCGTGCGGAATGACTCTTCTGGAAAAATACAACGAAATAAACGACAGCCCGAATGGCCTCAAATTATGGACTGTAGATCTTCATTTTCACACCCCTGCCTCTAAAGATTCAGCATGGGTTGACTGACATCTTGCAGTTTTAGAAAAGGCTGTCTGGAACGCGC
>NZ_JASNGB010000158.1 GCF_030271215.1 Deinococcus rhizophilus
TGGGCGGGGCCGACCCGGAGGAAGCCGCCCGGCACGGCCACGCCGCCGCCGCCCTCACCGTCGAGAGTCCGCACACCGTCTCCCCCACCCTCACGCCCGCCGCCGTGCGTTCGCGGCTCGGGCGCCCGCAGCCCTGAAGCCCCCGCTTCCCATCCCAGCTCAAGCACTCGAGCCAGCTCAGGCCCTCAGCCCAGCTCAACCCCCGCCTCTCACCCCCCAAGGAGTCCCCATGCCTACCCCTGCCCCCCTCCGCCCCGAAGTCGCCGCCCTGACCGACCTGCACCCCGAGGTCGCCGACGCGCTCGCGGGCGGTCAGGCGGTCGTCGCCCTGGAAAGCACCATCATCAGCCACGGGATGCCCTACCCCCAGAACGTCGAGATGGCGCGGGGCGTGGAGGCCGTCGTGCGCGAACACGGGGCCATTCCCGCGACCATCGCGGTGCTGGGCGGGCGGCTCAAGGTGGGCCTGACGCCCGACGAGCTGGAGTTGCTCGCCACCGACAGGAACGTGCAGAAGATCAGCACCCGTGACCTCCCCGTCACGGTGGCGCTCGGACGGCACGGGGCGACCACGGTGGCCTCGACCATGCGGATCGCCTCCCTGGCGGGCATCCGGGTCTTTGCCACCGGGGGCACAGGCGGCGTGCACCGGGGCGCGGGCGAGACGATGGACATCAGCGCCGACCTCACCGAACTCGCCCGCACCGACGTGTGCGTGGTGAGCGCCGGGGTGAAGAGCATCCTCGACATCGGTCTCACGCTGGAGGTCCTCGAAACCCAGGGCGTGCCCGCGATCACGCTGGGCAGCGAGGAATTCCCCGCCTTCTACTCGCGCCGCAGCGGCTTCGCCTCCCCGCTGACCGTCGCCTCGGAAGCCGAGGCCGCCCGCGTGCTGCACGCCAAGTGGTCGCTGGGGCTGACGGGCGGCGTCATGCTCGCCAACCCCATCCCGGAGGAGGCGGAGATTCCCGCCGGGGAAATCACCGGGCACATCGAGCAGGCGCTCTCGGACATGGCCGCCCTGGGGCTGACGGGCAAGGAGACCACGCCCTACCTGCTGGGCCGCATCGTGGAGATCACCGGGGGCCGCAGCCTCGCGGCCAACATCGCGCTGGTGCGCCACAACGCGGCGGTGGCTGCACGGGTGGCCTCGGCCTACGCGGCGCTGCAGGAATAGACCGTCGTTCTTCTTCCCCCTTGCGACGCTTGACGTGTATTGGAGAGGTCAGGGGCTCAGACAGACTCTTTTTCCCTCCCTCCTTGTGCGCTGGGTGACGCAGATATCTAGCTTATGAAGCTACGTGAGTCAATGCGCACGGCGTTTTTAGCTCCTCCCCCCTTGCGGGGGAGGTCGGGAGGGGGGTGGACGGCGAAGCCGTCCCATGCTGGAGTCACCCTTCCGCGCCGGTCTACCGCGCACCCTTTCCACCCCCTCCCCCGCAGGCCGCGCCCGGACCCTTCCCGGCGCGGCCTCCCTGCTGGTCACCCTCCTGTCTCCTCCTCAGGAACGCGCCGCAATCCGCCCCGGAGGGGGGTGGTACGCTCGGAGGCGGTATGGACGCATATGACGTGATGGTGATTGGNGGAACGCGCCGCAATCCGCCCCGGAGGGGGGTGGTACGCTCGGAGGCGGTATGGACGCATATGACGTGATGGTGATTGGTGGCGGCCCCGCCGGGTACGTGGCGGCGATCCGGGCCGCGCAGCTCGGCTTCCGGGTGGCCTGCGTGGACGCCTTCGAGCGCGGGGGCAAGGCCAGCCTCGGCGGCACCTGCCTCAACGTGGGCTGCATTCCCAGCAAGGCGATGCTGGATTCCAGCGAACGCTTCGAGATGATTCGCGAGGGCGCCGCCGAGCACGGCATTCAGGTGGACGGCGTCCGCGTGGACCTGGGCAAGATGCTGGGCCGCAAGGAAGGCGTCGTGGACAAGCTGACGGGGGGCATCGCCTACCTGTTCAAGAAGAACAAGGTCACCTCGTTTCACGGCCTGGGCCGACTGGTCCGCCAGGACGAGGGCGGCTGGGTCGTGGCTGTTTCCGAAAGTGGGGGCGCGGGGACCGAAGTCGTCGCCCGGCACGTCATCGTGGCGACGGGCAGCAGCCCCCGCGAACTGCCGCTGGCGCCCTTCGGCGGGCACGTGGTGGAGAACAGCGGCGCACTGGCCTTCACGGAAGTGCCGCAGCAGCTCGGCGTGATCGGCGCGGGCGTGATCGGGGTGGAGCTGGGCAGCGTGTGGCGCCGCCTGGGGGCGCAGGTGACCATCCTGGAGGCCCTGCCCGGCTTCCTGATGGCCGCCGACGACGCCGTGAGCAAGGAGGCCCTCAAGCAGTTCCAGAAGCAGGGGCTGGAGTTCCACTTCGGTGTGAACATCAGCGCCGTGAGGCAGGACGACTCCGGCGTGACGGTCACCTACACCGGGAAGGAGGGGGAAGTGACCGCCCGCTTCGACAAGCTGATCGTGTCCATCGGGCGCGTGCCGCACACGGCGGGCCTGGGGGCCGAGGCGGTCGGGCTGGAACTCGACGAGCGCGGCTTCGTGAAGGTGGACGGGCACTACCGCACCAACCTCCCCGGCGTGTACGCCATCGGCGACGTGATCGGCGGCGCGATGCTGGCCCACAAGGCGGAGGAGGAGGGCGTGGCCCTTGCCGAGACCCTCGCCGGGCAGGCCGGACACGTCAACTACGACGTGATCCCCTGGGTGATCTACACCTCGCCCGAGATCGCCTGGGCGGGCCTGACCGAGAAGCAGGCGGGGGAGAAGGGCCACAGGGTCAAGGCGGGGCAGTTCCCCTTCAGCGCCAACGGCCGCGCCCTGGGCCACGGTGATCCGCGCGGCTTCGTGAAGGTCGTCGCCGATGCCGACACCGACAAGATTCTGGGCGTCCACATGGTCGGCCCCAACGTCTCCGAGCTGATCGGGGAAACGGTCGCCATCATGGAGTTCGGCGGCAGCACCGAGGACCTTGCCCGCACCGTGCATGCCCACCCCACCCTCTCGGAAGTGGTCAAGGAAGCGGCGCTGGCCGCCGACAAACGCGCCCTGCACATGTGAGGGACTCTGGGGGCGCGGTGCAGGCTGCGCCCCCTGTTGACGAACCTGCCCCTGACCGGTATTCTTCCGTGCGTGCCGGAAACGGCGCCCCTTGAAAGGCAGCTCGCCCAGGCCCAGCGCCGGGAGCAAACTGAAGTGGTGTGGCCCCATCGTCTAACGGTTAGGACACTACCCTTTCAAGGTAGCGATACGGGTTCGAATCCCGTTGGGGTCACCACGACCAGAAGCCTCCGCCCCGGCGGGGGTTTTTGTTGTGTTCCTGCGCCGCACCGGGCCGCGCTCTGTTTTTCCTCAAGTCGGCGCCGGGGGGCCGCGTGGCATGATGCGGGCAATGAAAGCGATCATTCCCGCCGCTGGCCTGGGCACCCGTCTGCGTCCCCTGACCTATACCCGCCCCAAGCCGGTGCTGCCGGTGGCGGGGGCGCCCATCATCGTCCATGCCCTGCGGACCCTGCTGGCCGCCGGAATCCAAGAGGTCGGCATCATCGTCTCGGACGCCACCCGCGCCGAGATCGAGCTGACGCTGGAGCAGGCCCCCGGCGCCCAGGTCACCCTGATCGACCAGCACCGGCAGCTCGGGCTGGGGCACGCCGTCCTGACCGCCCGCGAGTGGGTCGGGGAGGATAATTTCTGCGTGTATCTGGGCGACAACCTCTTCGAACACGGGGTGCGGCCCTACATCGAGCGTTTCGAGCAGGAGCGGCCCGCCGCCGTGATCGCCCTGGTGGAGGTGGCCGACCCCACCGCCTTCGGGGTGGCCGAACTCGACGGCGACCGCATCGTCCGGCTGGTCGAGAAGCCCAAGGACCCGCCCAGCAACATGGCGGTGGCGGGGCTGTACTGCTTTACCCCGCAGGTGTTCGGGGTGCTGGACGGCATGCCCGCCTCGGCGC
Source organism: Deinococcus rhizophilus (assembly GCF_030271215.1). Lineage (GTDB taxonomy): Bacteria > Deinococcota > Deinococci > Deinococcales > Deinococcaceae > Deinococcus > Deinococcus rhizophilus. Next base: position 3,950 of record NZ_JASNGB010000158.1, read on the forward strand.
GGGGCGAGTACGAGATCACCGACGCCATCCAGGGCCTCGTGGAGCGCGGCGAGCGGGTGCTGGGGCAGCGGGTGGAGGGCTGGTGGAAGGACACCGGGCGCCCCGCCGACCTGCTGGATGCCAACCGGCTGCTGCTCGAGCAGATCACCGCCGACGTGCAGGGCGAGGTGGAGGACTCGCGCCTGACCGGGCGGGTCATCGTGCCCGCCTCGGCGCGGGTGATCCGCAGCAAGATCGTGGGGCCGGTGCTGCTGGGCGAGGGCGTGGTCGTGGAGGACGCCTACATCGGCCCCTTCACCAGCGTGGGCAAGGGCAGCGTGATCCGGCGGGCCGAGGTCGAGCACAGCGTGGTGGACGCCGAGGCCCGCATCGAGGACGTCGACACCCGCCTGCAAGACTGCCTGATCGGGGTGCGGGCGCAGGTGCGCGGCGGGCGCACGGTGCCCCGCACCCACAAGCTGACCCTCTCGGACGCCAGCATCGTCGAACTGGCCTGATCCGCCTGGCCCGCGACCGTGCCCCGCCCCCCGTCCTGCGGTGAGGGCGGGCCTATCATGGTCCGATGAGCGACACACCCCGTATTCATCTGGGGACCCTGCTGCGCCGCGAAACCGACGCGCATGCCGAGGGTCAACTTGACCACCTCACCTACGAGCAGGGCGGCGAGGAGCACCGGCTGACCTTTGCCGAACCTGCCGCCTACGAGATCGACGTCAACGCGCTGGGCGGCGGCGAGATGTACCTTCAGGGGGAGTTCTCGCCCACGCTGGTCATGGAGTGCGCCCGCTGCCTGCGCGACGTACCCGTGCCGCTGGAACTGCAGCTCGGGACCCTGCTGCGCTACGACCCCGCCGTGACCCTTCCGCACCTCGAGGAAGCCGAGAGCGGCGAGGACGTGCTGGTCTTCGGGGATACCGACCTCGACCTCAGCGCCTACCTCGCGGAGACGGCGCTGCTGGCCGCCCCGCTGAGTGCCCTGCACGCGCCCGACTGCCTGGGGCTGTGCCAGGTGTGCGGCCACGACCTCAACGAGGGTCCCTGCGAACACAGCGCCCGCGTGCCCGTCGAGGAGATCGACGCCCTGCTGGGCATCCCGGAGGGCACCGTCCACGCCAAGCAGACCCCCTTCGCCGGGCTGCGCGACCTGAAGCTGCCCGGAGACGACGAGTGACCCAGGAGGGGGCCCCCGGCCTTACCCACTTCCGGGACGGCGAGCCGCGCATGGTGGACGTGAGCGCCAAGACGCCCACCGCCCGCACCGCGACCGCCGAGGGCTGGGTGCGCCTGACCCCGGAAGCCCGCACCGCGCTGGAGGCAGGCCGCACGCCCAAGGGCGACCCCCTCACGGTGGCGCGGCTGGCCGGGCTGGCGGGCAGCAAGCGCACCGCCGATCTCGTGCTGCTGTGCCACCCCATCCCGGTGACCGGGGCGGAGGTCACGGTCACCCTGGAGCCGGAGGGCGTGCGGATCGTGGCCACCGTCCGCACCACGGCCCCGACCGGCGTGGAGATGGAAGCCCTGACCGCCGTGACGGTGGCGGCCCTGAACGTCTACGACATGCTCAAGGCCAGCAGCAAGGCCCTGACCATCGAGGACGTGCGGCTGCTGCACAAGGCGGGCGGCAAGAGCGGCGACTACCACGCGCCTGATGCGGGCACTGGCCCTGGTCCGGGAGCTGGCCTTGATGCGGGAACTGGAATGGGCCGACCCGCGTAACAGGAACCGTATGGGGACGGGAGAGCACGGGGCTTGGCTGGATCTGCTGCGCCGCGAGGCCGACGGTGAACTGACCGGGGCCGAGCGGGCGCGGGTCGCCGCGCTGTCGCAGGACCCCGCCTTCGGGCGCCTGCGCCGGGACCTCACCCGCGCCGAGCAGCTCCTGCGCGGGCTGGAGCCACCCCATCCTCCCCGTTCCCTGGCGCCCGAACTCGCCTCGGAGATCGCCTGGAGCGCCCACCTGAGCGCCGCCCCCCTGCCCCGCCCACCCCAGCCGGTCGCCGCCGGGATCGCGCGGGAGGTGGCATTCGCGGCCCGGCTGGGCACCCTTTCCCCTCCTTCCCCACCGCCGCGCTCCGTTGCCTATGCCGTGGCGACCGAGGTGGCCTGGAGCGCGGCCCTGCGGTCGGCTCCGGTCCTTCCCGGTTCGCTGGCCGCCGCCGTGACGGCCCGGATCGGCGCGGACGTACGGGGGGTGGGGTCTGCCTCCTCCCCACCCCCCCGGCCGCACAACCCCGCCCCCACCCTGCTGGTGGGGGGACTGCTGGTGGGCCTGACGCTGCTGGGACTCACCGAGGCGTGGCCGGGCCTCGCGGCGGGGGCCGACGTGCTTCAGGGCCTCGTCGCGGGGCTCTCGCCGCTGGTCGGGCTGGGACTGGGGCTGCTGCTGCTGGTCAGCGCCCTGGTCGTCTGGCAGCCCACGCCCGCCGTGCAGCGGCTGGGAACCGCCGGGTTCGTGCTCTCGGCGGCGCTGACCCTGCCACCGCTCTACCAGGCGGCACAGCACAGCGGCATCACCCTGGGTCAGACCCGGACGGTGCAGGGGCCGGTGGCGGGCAACGTGATCGTGGTGGGGGGCGACGTGCAGCTGCTCGCCGGGGCGCGGGTGAGCGGTGAGGTCGTGACCCTCTTCGGGGACGTGCAGCGGGCCCCCGGTGCCCAGGTGCGCGGTCAGGTGCATGCCCTGCTGGGCCGCGCCCCGGGCGACGCGACGGCGCAGCAGACCCCGCCTCCCACCGGACTGGGGCTGGCGACCGCCTCGGCCTTCCGGCCGCTGCTGGGCTGGCTGAACGGAGCCGCCTGGGCGCCCATCTTCCTGACCCTGACGGCGAGCGCCCTGGGGCTGCTGTTCGTGACGGGCGCCGCGCCCCTGCTGGCCCGGCGGCAGCGGCACGCCCCGCTCCGCACCCTCGCCCTGGGCGTGCTGGCCCTGGCCACCCTGATCGGCCCCGCCCTGGCGCTGGCGCTCAGCGGGCTGCTGGTGCCGGGACTCTTTGCTGTCGCGGCGGCCTTCTTGCTGGTCGCCACCGGCCTGAGCGTCAGCGCCTACGACGCCGGGCGCGTGGTGGCCTGCCGCCTGGGACTCCCCCGGCCAGACGCCGTGGGCAGCCTGCTGGGGCTGGGGGGCGTCGCG
>NZ_JASNGB010000159.1 GCF_030271215.1 Deinococcus rhizophilus
CGGGCGCGGGGCCCGGCGCCCCCGGTGTTCGCGCCGGTGGTGCGCGCCCAACAGCGCCACGATGTCCTGGGCGAGCGCGACCCTGCGCCTTCCCGCCTCGGTCTTGGGTTCGCCCACGACGTCCTGACCTGCACTGTTTTTTACCAGGTTATGCCGCACCGTGAGTTCCTGGGCGTCCAGGTCCACGTCGCCCCACTGCAGGGCGAGCAGCTCGCCGCGGCGCATCCCGGTGTGCAGCGCGAGGGCGAACAGCGGGTGGAGCCGGTGCCCCCGGGCAGCCTCCAGGAAGTGCGCGGCCTGCTCGGGGGTCCAGACCGTCAGTTCCGGCCGCAGCACGCGCGGCTTGCGAACGTGCTGCGCGACGTTGCCGGGGACGAGTTGCCAGCGCACCGCCTGCTGCAGCGCCATCCGGAGCACATGCAGGACCCGCCCCGCCAGGCGCGGACCGGACTCCGTCTGGAGGTGGCCGACCAGGTCTTCTATGTCCAGGACCGTGAGCTGTCCCAGGGGCCGGGTCCCCAGGCCGAGCAGAACATGCTCCAGGGACTGCACGTAGCCCCGCCAGGTGGATGGCCGGACATCGCGCGCTTTGGAGTCCACCCAGCGCAGCAGCAGGGCGTGCAGGGAGCCGGGGGGGCCCCCGGTGGGAGCGCGGGAGGGCGGGCCGTCCTGGGACGGGCCTCGCCCTGTCCCTGAGGCAGGGAGCGGATCACCGGCAACAGCACCCGCTCGGGCTCGCCCACCGTACGGTAGCTGAGCGGCTTGCGCTGCTGCTCGCCTGTCACCGGATCCACGGCAGTGGCCAGACTCCGGTCCCCCACCATCTGCCCCTTCCACACCACGGGATGCACGGTGTCCTCGCCACTCCGTCTGCGAGTCGTCATGAGCGTGGACAGGCCAGAGGAGCCGCAGGTCGGCCTGACCCAGCAGCCAACCGGGAGCGACACCCCAGGCCTGTCTCCCTCGGGCATTCGCTTCAGCGTGGCTGATTGATCAGAATGATCTCGTCCGTGTCCGCGTCCATCGCGCAGCCATACTTCTCTGCGCCCCCATCCACCTGAACGCCCGCCGCATAGGCCCCGTCCAACTCGGTCGAGCGTGCGGACGTCACTTCCCCGTCCGTGTGCTGCCGAACCAGGTTCATGCACGCCGTCTCGAAGGTGGACCGTGACGTGTACCCGGAGGACGCTCCGGCAGCGTCCTCGGCATCCAACTCGGCATCGATCCGTCTTCGCTCGGCCTCGGCGCGCCGCTCCTCGGCCGCACGTTCCAGCGCGGCCGCGGCGTCCTCGCGCTGCTGCTGGGCGACCCGCGCGCGTTCTTCGGCCCGCAACTGCTGGCGCGTGCTGTTGAATCCCCAGAGGCTGCCGACCAGCAAGATGACCCCCATCTCGAGCAATCGGGGCCGCCTGCCCATTCCCTGAGGCGTGAAGGCGATCCCCAACGCCACGGCAGCGAGCAGCAGCAGGAAGCCGACCCAGTACGTCAGGACCAGGCTCAGGACGAACAGGCCCAATACGACGAGCCCCACCGTCTTCCACTTGTTGCGGGGAGGCTTGGAGCTGTTCGGCGTGGCGGGGCTGGACATACACCCCTTGTAGCCGCATGCCTCTGAAAGAACCGTCAGGGGACTTCGACCGTCGCTCCTTTCCGTGAGGTGAACCGGGCCGAACGTAGCGAATGTGCGTCGAGCACGCGTGCGTTCGTCTTGTAGGGTAAGAACCGTCATGAAGCCTATTGCCCTGCTGCTGCTGTCCCTGAGTTCCGCCGCGAGTGCCGCGCCACTGCTGGGGACCACAGGTTCGTTCTTCGAGAGCAGTTTCTGCCGTCAGTACCGGTGCAGTCTCAGTTCCCGCGAGCCGCTGGGCGCTGGCGTGGTCGATTTCCGGTACACGCTCGCCCCGGAGCACCCCACACGGCCGGGCGCGATCCCGGAAGCCGGGCCCACCCTGTCGGTGATCCGGGTGAACAACGTGGTGATGTCGGTGGGCTTCGAGTCGGGAGCCCAGGACGGCCTCCTCTACCCGGGGTCCTACCTCACGCCGCTGCTGTCCAGAGCCATGACCTTTGCAGCGGGGACCACCGTCTCGGAGGCCGCCCTGCGCCGCCTTGAGGAGCGTTGTGGTCAGGCCGACGGCGCAGAAGTCAAGGCGGCAGTGGGCCGCTTCACCCTGTCCTGCGTCAATTCCTACGGCGAGTACACCAACGCCCGCCGGGTCGCGTTCCGGCTTTACCGCTGAGACGCCGCACGCTCCCGGTCTCACAAGCGCCGCCGAGACGGAGATGGCCTCCGACCCGGAGCCACCGCACATAAGTCATTTGGACTTGAATGCGGACCCTAACGCGTCCGGCCGGGCTACTCCCTCCATCATCCGCACACCCAACACCCACTGGCTGAGACATGAGACGGTACCCGGGCCTAACCCATCTTCGAAGATTCGCCATTTCTTCTGGCGACTGCCATCAGAGGTTGCACAGCAAAGCAAAAATTACCCGAATGGGTAACGTTCGTACATGTACGAACAGATCAGTCGCTCAGGGCTTCACGGACTGCGTCAGGCATCTTCGCCAACCAGCGGTCGACTGCTTTTCTGGCTGCTGGCTGAAGGTTGTTCAGAAAACGGGCACTCCCCAATACGCGAGCAACCTGAAGGGCGTCTGGCATGGGCGCTTCTTCGTGGCTTCGACCCAGTCGCCTGATCTCCTTCTGGATTTCCCGACGGGTGGCACCACCCTGAGCAAGTGCCACGAGGGCAGCGTGATGCTCCTCGGGAGCACCAACAATAATCCGACCAAGAGTAAATGGCAGACCTGCCCGAACTGCTTCCAACACCACGGACGGCCATTTCAGGATGCGCAGTTTGTTCTTCGTGAATGACTGCCACGTTTCGCCCAGTGCCGTAAAGACTGCTTCCAGTGTCGCGTGATCCTGGCCTGGTTCCTCCCGGAGCAGTTGCATCAGGCGTGCGCGAGCATCCTCACGTGGAAGGCGGAGGACAGACGCCACCAAGTCAAGCTTGGCATCAACCTCGTCCACCGTGTTGAGGTCCTCGCGCTGCAGATTTTCCAGCAGGGCTGCTACCCGGGCTTGCTGGTCGTCGAGGTGACGGATAATAACCGGCACCTCTGCCAAGCCTGCAAGCTGCGCTGCGCGCCAGCGACGTTCCCCCGCGACAATCTCATGGCCCCCCTGCACAGGGCGCACCAGCAGGGGCTGAAGGACACCCTGGGCACGGATGCTGGCCGCAAGACTCTCCAGGCCCGCATTGTCGAAGGCACGGCGAGGTTGAGCCGTACCGGACCGGAGTCTGTCCACTGGCAATGTCTGCTCCACTACAGGCGCTTTGACCAGGTCAGCCGTCTGTCCGAGGAGTTCGTCCAAGCCTTCGCGGCGGGGAGGGCGTTTGCGGGTCACGCGGGCACCGCCAGACCCAGGACGCTCGCCACCTCACGTGTGACACGCTGCACGTCCTGATGGACGGGTGATCCCGGCGCGTATACGCCGACAGGCTGCCCGGCCATACTCGAGTCCAGCCAGACAGCAGCGCGTTCCGGAATCGGTTCGGCTAAGGGGGAAAGATGCCGGCGCAGGTCCTCCAGAACCTCCCGATCATGTGAGCGCCGGACGTCATATAGCGTGGGAACATATAACGCCACCGTGAGATCAGGACGAAGACGACGGTACAGACTGGTCGCCTTGTGAAGACCAGGCAGCGCATCCAGGCCCTTGGTACGCACGGGGATGGGAACAATCAGGCAGTCTGCCGCCGCTGCGCCCAGGATGGCCAGCTGTCCAAGGCTGGGGGGACTGTCGATCAGGACGACATCGTAATGCATCCGGACCGCTTCCAGCGCCTGCCGGAGGAAGAGTTGAGAGCCGGGAACGCCGAGCATTCCGGTTTCAGCCAGGGCCAGATCCACTTGGGAGGGCACCACGTGCATGCCATGCACCTCCACCGGCTGAGGGAGGGGAGCACCCTCGGTCGCCAGGGAGTACACCGTGCTGGAAAGCTGCACCCGCCGCACACCGAGCCAGCTGCTGAGGTTGGCCTGTGGGTCGAGGTCGATCAGAAGGACGCGGTGTCCGGCCTGACTCAGCTCGTAGCCGACGTCACGCGTCAGGCTGGTCTTCCCGGCGCCGCCCGCATGGTTGAAGATCGTGGCGGTGATCACGCGTGCACGATACCGCCTGGAGAAACGCGAGAAAGCGAAGGGACAAATTGTCCCAGTGACACACCCGTTGTTTTCCCGCCAGCCTCGGTGACACACCTGTTGTTTTCCCTGCGACCCCCGGTGACACACCCGTTGAATTGGCTGGGTTCACCCGGTGACACACTGGTGGTTTTGAGCCAGAGCCGAGTGACACACCTGTTGCATCTCCGGTGACACACTGGTTGCACCTGGGTGACACACCCGTTGCAAAAAAGTATGCTCCGGTGACACACTGGTTGCGTTTTCCGGTATACACGGTGACATACTGGTTGCATCTCCGGTGACACACTGGTTGCATCGTCGGAGTTTTTCCCGTCCTGCACGTTCTACGCCCTGATGCTCTGATGATGACATTCATTCATTTCTTTTCTTCTTTTTTCAATCAGTAACGGTAGAATCATCATCAAGCCCTTGAAGATCCTGCCTCGCCACCACGATGACCTGAACCTCTCCCGCCTCAACCTGATCGTGGCACTCGACCAGGTTGAGATGCAGGAGTGGAATGTGACCTACGAGCTGGGCGGCCGTATTGTGCGGATCAGCTGCGAAGCGGGTGTGAAATATGCCGTTCCACATGGGCTGGATAGCGACGTAAGTGCGGCTCTGATCAACCTGTACATCGACGAGGGTATGCCTGAGGACGGCCGCATTATGGTGGCTGCTACCGCCCTGCTGAAGTTATGTGGCTGGCATAAGTCCGGCAAATATCTCGGTCTGCTGCGTCAGTGTCTGGAGCGGCTTCATCAAGCGAACTACACCGTTTCCGGTGGTTGGCGCGACCATCCCAATCGCCGCTGGACACACGCCAAGTTCCATTTCATCGAATCGCTCAACTTCACCACGCTCGATGCAACAGGCCACTTCGACGAGCGCTCCATGATCATCGTTCGTCTGGCCGACGATGTCGTCGCCAGCATTCGCAGCGGCTACGTGAAGCCGCTCGATTCGGAATTCATGTCCTCGCTCTCCCGGCCACGGACCCGGGTCCTGTACCGGGTCTTGGACGCCGCCCGGATCAACCCGGAGGACCCGGAGCGTCAGGTAGACACCTTGACCTTCCCTGTGCTGTCCTGGGGGGATCAGTGCAAGATCCCCAGTGATGGTCAGGCGTGGCGCGTGATCCGGGCGTTGAGTGCGCCCCACCAGGAGCTGATCAAGCGGGGCTACCTGGCGGAGGTCGTGCTGACTGGACGGGGCAAAGACCAGACGGTCCGGTACGAATTCGCCCGGGACTTCACCCAGGTCGACCCAGCCTTGATGCGAAAATTTCGCGAGTACGGAGTCGCAGACGGCATGGTCCGCAAGCTGGTCCGGGAACACGGTGAAGCGTTTCTTTCAGATACGGTGACGCGCTTCACGGCCCTGTTGACCTCCGGTGTTCTGGTGGTGCGCAAAACCAAGGCGGCCGCTCTCATGCACCTGATCCAGCACCCGGACGATTACCCGTATCCTGCCGCGCCCGCTACGTCAGCGGTCAAGGCGCAGCGTGAGGTCATGGAACCTCTGCTGACCGAGCCGAGTCTCGAGGAAGATTTTGCCGGTCTGTCGCCCGAACGTGCGGCGGAACGCCTGATTCGCAGACTCGACCTTCATTACAAGAAGCTGTTGAAAGCTGCCGACTACGACCTGCTGCGTTTTCAGGTTCAGAATAGTCAGGTCGCGCCGGCAGAGGTGCTGAGAGCCGGGATCGCGGCCGTGGCCGCAGGACAACGGGAGCAATTCATAGTGGAGTTGAGACAAGCCGCCAGCCAATGAAGTCGTCGAGAGTAGTTGCCAAGCACTCCGGAAGTCCGTTGTGATGAGGTACCTCCCAAGCAGTCTCTCCCATACGCTCAAGCTTGGTCCAAAGGACAGAACCGGGGGAGGGGAGAGGACCATGACAACGCCACCTGTCATGGTGTTTGCTACGTTGGGGCCGTGATTGACGTTCAGGCCGACTGGTCCGGGGGCATCGAGGCACTGGTGGAAGAAGCCAACCTCTGGCTTGCCCGCCTGCTACCCGCAGACCGGGCCTTGCGGCCCAAGGATGAGGTCAATCCCCGGCTGGTGCGTCACTACACCACCCAGGGGCTGCTGCCGGCTCCGCGGCGGGAAGGGCGGGACGCCCGGTATGGCCGGCTCCACCTCGTGGCTCTGCTGGCCCTGCGCCGCCTGATGGCCGACGGACTGAGCGGCAGGGCGTTGACCGCGGCTCTGGTTGGGCAGGATGAGGCCGGTCTGGAGCAGCTGGCCCTGGAAGGCATCGTGGCTGCGGACGTTGGGCCAGTCAGTGACGATGACAACGAGGCGCTGCGCTACCTGCGCCAGCTCTCCGTCATGGGCGTCTCAAGACCCGCACGGGTCTCCAGACTCAGCGCACCCGCACCGGTCCCCGCCGCACTTCCGGATTTCGTGCCGGGTTCCCAGAAGAAGGTGAGCCAGACGACCCGCGTGGTGGTGCGCCCTGATCTGGAACTGCAGATTGGCCAGGACTTCGAGTGGCCGGAAACGGAACCGGAGTGGCGCGCCCTGCTGGGGGAACTCGGCGCGACGCTGCGTGACGTGCAGGGGGAGCAGGACTGAGCGTCATGGGTTGNACCGGAGTGGCGCGCCCTGCTGGGGGAACTCGGCGCGACGCTGCGTGACGTGCAGGGGGAGCAGGACTGAGCGTCATGGGTTGACACAGTGGCGAGAGAAGATCAGGCAGACGGGGACGACGACCGTCTGAATTGTTGACAACTAAAGTTGTTCATGTATTATCTTCGTACGGACGAACACCGTCTGCAGCGCTCTCAATCACCGCCTGACTGTGTGGCGGTGGACGCCTCACTCCCTGCCTGGAGACCCGCCATGACTGACCTGCACCCTCAAGCGCCCCG
>NZ_JASNGB010000016.1 GCF_030271215.1 Deinococcus rhizophilus
GTGGGCGGCCCGGCAGGAGGGCGCGGGCGTGTGGCGGCTGGCCCGTGGCCCCAACGCCGGGGCGATCGACGACCGGGTGGGGGGCTGGCTGAGCGGCCAGGGCTAGGGGCCGGGGGGACTCTCCCCTATCCTGGCCCCCATGACCGAGTTGCCCCTGCCCCTCTCCCCCGGCGAGTCCCGTCTGCTGCGCGGCGAGGGCGAGCAGCGGGCGCTGGGAGCGGCCCTCGCGCACGCGCTGCCGCCCGGCTCGCTCCTCTTTCTGGAGGGGGAACTGGGGGCGGGCAAGACCACGCTCACGCGGGGGCTGGTGGGGGCCTACGGCTTTTCCGGGGGCGTGACCAGCCCCACCTACGCCCTGATGCACGCCTATCCCACCCCCGCCGGGCGGGTCCTGCACGTGGACGCCTACCGGGTGCGGGACGTGGCCGAGCTGTACGAGATGGACCTCGAGGACCTCGTGGCGGGAAGTCGCCTCAGCGTGGTGGAGTGGGGGGAGGGGCTGTACGGGGACTATCCGGCGGCCCCCGTGCTGCGGCTGGAGCATGTGGAGGACGAGGCGGAGGTCCGGCGGGTCACACGGGTGCGGTGAGTGCCCCCTGCGGGCAGGTTCGGTCCCGCCATGAAGGAAGCCGGGACGCCCTCCCCCGCCGGTCTGGGCCAGAATGCCTGCCATGTGGACCCTGGTCGTCAACTGCGGGTCGAGCAGCCTGAAGTTCGCGCTGCTGCGGCCGGACACCCCAGACGTGCCCCTCGCGGGCCTCGCGGAGCGGCTGGGCACGGACGCCGCCTCGGTGCGGGTGGACCGCGCCGGGGAGCGGGTCACGGTGCCGCTGCCCGGCGGGGGCTACCCGGACGCCTTCGGGGTGGTGCTGGCTGAGCTCGACCGGCTGGGCCTGCGTGGTCAGGTCGGCGCGGTGGGGCACCGGGTCGTGCATGGCGGCGAGCGCTTCAGCGCCCCGGCCCTCCTGACGCCAGAGGTGCTGGACGCGGTGCGGGCCTGCGTGCCCCTCGCGCCGCTGCACAACCCGGCCAACATCGCCGGAATTGAGGCGGCGCAATCGGCCTTCGGGGACGTGCCGCACGTGGCGGTCTTCGACACCGCCTTTCACCAGACCATGCCGGAGGTCGCCTACCGCTACGCCGTGCCGGAAAGCTGGTACCGCCAGCACGGGGTCCGGCGCTACGGCTTCCACGGCACCAGCCACGCCTACGTGGCGGGCGAGGCAGCGCGGCTGCTGGGGCGGCCCCTGGAAGACCTCAACCTCGTCACCGCGCACCTCGGCAACGGCGCGAGCGTGTCGGCGGTCGCGGGCGGGCGCAGCGCAGACTCCAGCATGGGGCTGACCCCGCTGGAAGGGCTGGTCATGGGCACCCGCAGCGGCGACGTGGACCCCGGCCTGCACGACTTCATCGCGCGGCAGGCGGGCCTGAGCCTGTCGCAGGTCACGGCGGCCCTGAACAAGGAGAGCGGGCTGCTGGGCCTGTCGGGGCTGAGCAACGACATGCGTGAGCTGGAGGAGGCCGCCGCGCGGGGCCACGCCGGGGCCCGCCTCGCGGTGGAGGTCTTCGTGTACCGCCTCGCCAAGACCATTGCGGGGATGGCGGTCGCCCTCGGACGGCTCGACGGACTGGTCTTCACGGGCGGGATCGGGGAGAACAGCGCCGCCGTGCGCTCGGCCACCCTGGAGCGGCTGGGGCTGCTGGGCTTCCGGCTGGACGCGGCGGCGAACGACCGGGCCGTGCGCGGGCAGGGCGGCGTCATCACCACCCCGCAGAGTGTGCCCGCTCTGGTCGTGAACACCAACGAGGAACGGATGATCGCGCGGGAGACGGGGCAGCTCGTCGCACGTGACCTGTAGCGTGGAGCGCAGAGCATAGTCCCGGTCCCCCTCCCCCCACCCCCGAAGGAGCCCCCCATGCACACCCTCTTTGTCGCCCCCACCCGCAACGGCGTGGGCCTGAGCAGCACCGCCCTCGGCCTCGCCCGCGCCCTGGAACGCCAGGGCCTGCGGGTCGCCTTTCTCAAACCCATCGCGCAGACGCACGAGACGGAGACCGACGACTCGGTCCACTTCGCCCGCACCCTCGCGCACCTGCAGGCCCCCACGCCCATCGCGCTCGCCCACGCCGAGGAACAGCTCAGCCAGGGCGCCGAGGAGGACCTGATGGAGGAGGTCATCGCCCTTTCCCGGCAGGCCGCCGGGGGACCGGGCGGGGCCGACGTGCTCGTCGCGGAGGGGCTGGCGCTGAACGAGCGCAACACCTACGCCGGGGCACTGAACGCCAGCCTCGCCCGCAACCTGGAGGCGGATGTGGTGCTGGTGTCCAGCCTGGCCGGGGTCACGGCGGGCGCACTCGCGGACGAGCTGGAGATCGCCGCGCAGAACTACCGCCGCTCGGACGGCTCGGGCCTCGCCGGGTACGTGCTGAACTTCGCGCCCGTGGGCCTGGACTTCGGCGGGCTGCTGGCCGAGTTGCGGGCCCGCAGCCGGGTGCTCTCCGGGGGCGAACTGCCCCTCCTCGGCGTGATCGCGCAGTCCCCGGCCCTGAGCGCCCCGCGCACCCTGGACGTGGCCCGGCACCTCGGCGCCGAGATTCTCAACGAGGGCGAGGCTGGGATGCGCCGGGTGACCAGCACGGTGGTCACCGCCCGCACGGTCCCCAAGATGGCCGACGCGGGCCTGTTCGCGTCCGGGGCGCTGGTGGTCACGCCCGGGGACCGCGAGGACGTGGTCATGGCGGCGTCCCTCTCGCACCTCAGCGGGGTGCCGCTGGCCGGGCTGCTGTACACCTCGGGCAGCAGTCCCGAGCCCTCCATCGAGCGGCTGTGCCGCGCCGCGCTGACCAGTTCGCTGCCGGTGCTGCGGGTGGAGACGAACTCCTTTCACACGGCGTCGGCCCTCTCGCGACTGGACCCCCGCGTGCCGCACGACGACCTCGAACGGATGGAGCGGACCCTCGACTTCATCGCCGACCGCCTCGACACCGTGCCGCTGCGCTCGCGCCTGAACACCCCGCAGGCCGAGGGCGACCGCCGGATGCCCCCCAGCGCCTTCCGCTACGAGCTGATTCAGAAGGCGCGGGCCGCCAACAGGCGCATCGTCCTGCCCGAGGGCGACGAGCCGCGCACCGTGCGGGCGGCGATCCGCTGCGTGGAAAAGGGCATCGCCCGGCCCGTGCTGCTCGCCCATCCCGACCGGGTGCGGCAGGTCGCCGAGGGACAGGGCCTCACGATTCCCGAGGGGCTGGAAATCCTGGACCCCGAGGGCGTGCGGCGGCAGTACGTGGACCCGATGGTGGAACTTCGCAAGCACAAGGGCCTCACGGCGCCGCAGGCCGAGGCCCAGCTGGAGGACACGGTCGTGCTGGGCACGATGATGCTCGCATTGGGCGAGGTGGACGGGCTGGTGTCGGGCGCGATCCACACCACCGCCAACACGGTGCGCCCGGCCCTGCAACTGATCAAGACGGCGCCCGGCGCGGCGCTGGTGTCGTCCATCTTCTTCATGCTGATGCCCGAGCAGGTGCTGGTCTACGGCGACGCGGCGATCAACCCCAATCCGGGCGCCGAGGAACTCGCGGACATCGCCATCCAGTCGGCCGACAGTGCGCGGGCCTTCGGGATTCCGCCGCGCGTGGCGATGCTCAGTTACTCCACCGGCGAGAGCGGCGAGGGCGCCGACGTGGAGAAGGTCAAGGAGGCCACCCGCCTCGTGCGTGAGCGCCGCCCCGACCTCCCGGTGGACGGCCCGCTGCAATACGACGCCGCGTCCGTCCTGAGCGTGGGCCGCCAGAAGGCGCCGAACAGCCCGGTCGCGGGGCGGGCGACCGTCTTCATCTTTCCCGACCTCAACACCGGGAACACGACCTACAAGGCCGTGCAGCGGGCGGCAGGCGTGGTCGCGGTCGGGCCGATGCTGCAGGGCCTGCGCAAGCCCGTCAACGACCTCTCGCGGGGGGCGCTGGTGGACGACATCGTGTACACCATCGCGCTGACGGCGATTCAGGCGACGCAGGTCAGCAGCGGAGCGTAGCCGGTGGGGGCCCGTGGGGGGTGGAGCGTGGGAAGAGTTCGTGCCGCGCTGCGCTCCTACCTGCGGCTCGCCCGCCACAGCAGCAGCACGCCCGCCAGCACCGCGATCACGTCCGGCGCGGCGGCGGCGAGCAGCGGGGGCACGGCGCCGTTTTCCCCCATCACCTTGAACACGCTCCAGGTGGCGTAGTACGCAAAGGTCAGCAGCAGCGCCCACACCAGCCCCAGGTTCAGGCCGCTGCGAAAGGTGTACACCGCGAGGCTGACCGCGAAAAAGGCCAGCGCGAGGGCCGCCAGCGGTTCGCTGAACTTGCGGTACAGCGCCGTGAAGTCGGCGGGCGCGGCCACGTTCTGGGCGCGGTAGGCCCCGGTGCGGGCCAGCAGGTCGGGCAGCGGGAGGTAAAAGGGCGCCAGGGCCGCGCCCGAGCCGTCGAAGCTCGCCTGCACGTCCTGAACGGGCAGGGTGCCCTGGGCGAAGGTGAGGACCGTCACGGGCCGCCCGTTCTCGAAGGTGACGCGGCGGCCCCCCTCCAGCTCCAGGACGTTGCTGCCCGCCCGCAGGCGGCCGCGCTCGGCGGTGATGACCTCACGGGGGGGCAGCCCGGCCTGCATGGTCACGATGCGCAGGTCGCGCAGGTCGCCGCCGGGCAGGGCCTCCCCCACGCTGATCGCCCGGTTCAGCGCGTCGCGCAGCACCAGCCCCGGCTGACCGGGGTCCCCCAGGCCGATCACGCGGGGATTGTCCAGCACGATCTCGCGCTGCACGCTCTGGGCCTGCACGCGGGCGCGGGTGACCACCAGTTCGTTGATCGCAAAGGCCGCCAGCGCCACCACCGCCGCCAGCGTCAGCACCGGCCGGAACAGCCGCGAGGCCGGGACCCCGCCCGCCAGCGCCGCCTTGATCTCCGAGTCGGCGGCGAGGCGTGACAGGCCCAGCAGGGTGGCGAACATCAGCGCGATGGGCAATCCCAGCGCCACCGCCTCCGGGATATTCAGCGCCACCAGCCGCGCCACCAGCAGGCCGTCAGCACCCTTGGCCAGCAGCGGGGCGATGACCTCTTCGAGCAGCAGCAGCAGCAGCAGCAGGATGATCGCCAGCAGCGCCCCCACGAGCGGCGGCAGGATTTCCTCGATGACGTAGCGCTCAAAGCGCTTCACCGCAGCCTCCAGGCCAGCACGCCCGCGACGAGCAGGAACAGCAGGTTGGGCAGCCACGCCGCGAGCGTGGGCGGCAGCGCCCCCACCCGTGCGAGTTGCGGCGCGGTGGCCCACAGCGCGTAGAACAGGGCCACGAAGACCACCACCGCCGCAAAGGCCGCCGCCCGGTTCCGCAGCAGCAGCCCCAGCGCTCCCGCCGCCAGCGCGAAGATCACGGCCGTCAGGGGATCGGCCAGCCGCGCAGCCAGCTGGTGCGCGTCCACCCGGCGTTCCTCCGGGGTGCCCTCGCCGCTCGCCAGCCGTGCCCGCAGTTCGGGCGTGCTGACCTGCGCGGGGGGCGGCGTGGGGGGACGGGGCTGGTCGGTCTGCCGGAACACCAGGGGACCGGGCGCGGGCTGCGGGTCCTGACCGGGGCGGGTGATCCACGCGCCCGTGACCGTCCAGGTCTGCGCGGCGGTGTCCCAGGTGCCGCCCGTGGCCGTGACCGTCTCGTCGCCGCGCTGCACCAGCACGCCTTCGAGCGCAGCGACCGGACCGCCCGCCCCGCTGCTGACCCGGCCCGCGTAAAAGAGGCCGTCTCCCGAGGCATAGGTGTAGTTGTCCTGGGTGGGTGTGGGCTGCGGGCCGCCGTAGATCGTGTACCACGCCGCGTCGAAGCGGGCCAGTCCCGCCGGGGCCACGTACCCCGCGTTCCAGTAGGCCAGCGCCGCCACAACTGCAAAGGGCAGCGCCAGCGGCCACACCAGCGACAGGGGCCGCACACCCCCCGCCGCTGCCGCCTTGAGTTCGCTGTCGCCCTGCATCCGCCCGAAGGCCAGCAGCACCGCAAAGGGCACCGAGAGCACCAGCGCCTCGTTCAGCGTGTTGGGCGCCAGCGCCCCAAAGACCGCCAGCGCCTGCCCCGGCGTGGCCCCGTAGGTCAGGAAGGCCCCGACACTCGTGCTCAGGATGTCGGTCAGCCGCAAGGTCAGAAAGAGCGCCACGCCCGCCGCGTACCAGCGCAGCACCTCCGAGAGCACCGCACGGTTCAGGGTCCGGGGCGGCCTCTGCCCACGCCGCGCCGCCTCTGCCTCCCGCGTGCCGGGCACCGGCCGGGTCACGCCGTTTCCTTCCGGGGGACGTGCAGGGCGAGGAACAGGCGGGAGGGCGGCACGCGCGGCATTCTAGACCAGCGCCCCCGCGCCATCTGCCCAGTCTGAATGAGAACACGCGCCCCCTGGGAGGGACGCGCTGGGGGTGGGCTGGGGCAGGGTCTCCTCCCCGCCCCTAGAGCATTGGACAGAATGACGGCCCCCGGGGAAGGGCGCCCCAGGTGCCTCCATTCTGCCCCATGTTCCTGTCCCATTCGCTCGCTCTGCTCGGCCAACGAATGCGGAAACCCACCGCCTTCTTATGGCAAATGCTCTAGCTCGCGCGGAGCGAGTCGCGCCACAGGTCGCGCTCGCGGCGGGCGACTCCCTCGTGCACGCGCAAGATGGCCTCGTTGCCGTGGGCCCCGGCCTCGGCGATGGCGCGGGCGGTCGCCGTGTCGAGGTAGGTCAGGCGCAGCAGCTCGTCGCTGCGCAGACCGTCGCGCGTCTGCTTGACCCCGCGCTCGCGGCGGATGGTGGCCGAGTCGGTGCCCAGCACGCTGCGGTTGCTGATGGAGCCGAGCTGTCCGTAGACGCGGCCCTGACCGCCGTGCCGGGCCACCGTGCTCATCAGCTCGCGGCGGGCATCGGTGCTTTCCAGCCGGGCGGACAGCCAGCGCCGGGCTTCCGGGTTGGCGCTGCGCTCGGCGATCTCGGCGGCCAGCCGCACGTCGCCGGTCAGCGCACGGGCCAGCAGCGTCTGTGCCCGCTTGCGCCAGCGCCGCGCGGCGGGCGTGTCCAGCACGAAGGCCAGCCGCGCGAACTCGCCCGCGCCCAGGGTGGGCTCCGGCCCAGCCCCGAAGTCGCGCTCCGGGCTTTCGAGGTCGTACTGGGCGGCAAAGGTCGCCCAGTCGGCAGGCATCGGGACGCCCAGGGCCGTCAGGGCGGTGGCGGCATGCAGCAGGCCGTCCGCGCTGGCGGGCAGCCGGTGCGTGCCGAATTCCAGGGTGTGAGGAACGGTCTTCATGCGAATATCTTAGCATATTTTCTGTTCAAAACATAATCGGTGGGGCCCTCGCTGCATACCCCGGCCATCCAGCAGCCGGGGCGAGGAGGGACAGCGGAAAGCGGAAGACAGCCTGCTGGCGAGGGCCATTCAGCGGGCCACGGGCGGCCGACGCTGAGACTAACCTGCCGGGTCTTGACCAGACCTGTATACCGAGCTATAGTTTTCGACATCACCGCCCGACGAGGCGGCTTTTTTATTGCCCGTCTATCGCCCGGTTTCGCCCAGCACGTCCAGCGCCGCCCGCGCCGTGTCCAGTTCGACTTGGGCGGTGCGGCCGGGGGCGGCCAGCGGCGTCAGGCGCACCACATCGTCCCAGACCTGACGCCGGAGCAACGTGGACCCTTCCCGCAGCAGGTGGGGGCCGTAGCGCAGGGCCGCCGCGAGGGGCAGGCCCGCGTAAGCAGGGTCGTTTCCCCCGGCCCGTTCCAGCCGCAGCACCGGGTAGGGCCAGTGGCCGGGAATCAGGCGCTCAGCGGTCAGGTGATAGCCGTTTGCACGTGCCCAGGTCCGGATGGGGGCGGGCGAGTCGTTGGGCTGAAGGACCAGTGCGGGCGGCAGCCGTTCTCCCGCCCGGCTCAGGATGCCCGCGACCGTCCCCGCGCCCATCCCGGTCACGCTGGCGCTCTCCACCTCGCCGGGGGCCAGGGGACCGAAGCCGTCGCCCCCCCGCACCTCCAGCACCGCCTCCAGCCGGGCACGGGCCACGTTGCGCCGGGCGAGGGCCAGGGGACCGGGGTTCAGCTCGACGATCACGCCGCGCCCGATGCGCCCTTCCCGGATCAGGCGGATGGGCAACTTCGCGTGGTCAGAGCCGATATCGGCGTGCGACTCGGCGCAGATCAGCGACAGGACCGCCTCCAGCCGGGCGTCCAGCGTGGGCGCGTTCACAGCGGCGTCACCACGTCGCCCACCCGGATCACGCCGCCCCGGATCACCCGCGCGGTCAGCCCGCCGTGCCCGCGCACCGCGTTGTAGCCGCCCTCGCCCAGCGTCTCCTCCATCCGCGAGCAGGGGTGGCACTCCCCGGTGCCCTCCAGCACGACCTCGCCCACCCGGAAGCGGGCCTCCTTCAAGGCCAGCAGGGGAATCCCACTGACCACGAGGTTGCGGCGGAGCTGTTCGGGCGTGGCCGTCTCCAGGCCCGCAAGAGAGGCGATCACGGGCAGGTGCTCGGCCTGAATCAGCGTGACCTGCCGCCGTCCGGGGCCGCCGGGGACCGGGGCAGCGTTGGCGGGGGCGGCCCCCTCGCCCGGCTCGCCGCTCAGCGCCCGCAGGCGGGGCGGGGCGACCTTGCCGTGGTCCCCGATCAGCCCGACGAGGGGGTGCAGTTCGGCCCCCGGCACGCTCCGCACCGGGGCGCGGCGGGCTTCCCGCAGCCCGATCCACTCCAGGCGACCGGGGCGGGGAAAGGTGGCCCGCAGCTCGTGGATCGTCTTCACGGGGGACAGAGTACGGGAGGCCGCGCGGCTTGCTATGCTGCCCGGCATGAGGCGTCTGACCCGACGTGCATATCCTTCCCGCCGCCAGGTGGGAGGGTCAGCCACAGCCTGAAATCCAACCCCGAAGCGGCGCACCTGCGAGCAAGCACGTGCGCCGCCTTCTCTTTTTGGAGACCCCATGACCGAGATTCAAAGGAACCTGACCGTCGACGAACAGCTCGCCATTCTCCGGCGCGGCGTCGTGGACCTCGTCTCCGAAGACGACCTGCGCCGCAAGCTCACCCGCAGCCTGGAGACGGGCACGCCGCTGCGCGTCAAACTCGGGGCCGACCCCACCCGTCCGGACCTGCACCTCGGGCACGCGGTCATCCTGCGCAAGATGCGGCAGTTTCAGGACCTCGGGCACCGGGTCATCATGCTGATCGGGGACTTCACCGCCATGATCGGCGACCCCTCCGGCAAGTCCAAGACGCGCCCGCCCCTCACGCTGGAAGAAACCCGCGCCAATGCCCAGAGCTACCTCGAGCAGTGCAAGCTGATCCTGCGCGACGACCCCGAGGTGCTGGAGCTGCGCTTCAACGGCGAGTGGCTTGAACCCATGGGCTACGCCGACGTGATCCGGCTGGCGAGCCGCTACACGGTGGCCCGCATCATGGAGCGCGACGACTTCAAGAAGCGCTTCGAGGGGGGCGTGCCCATCGCCGTGCACGAGCTGCTCTACCCGCTCACACAGGGCTACGACTCGGTAGCGCTACACGCCGACATAGAACTCGGCGGCACCGACCAGCTCTTTAATAATCTCGTGGGCCGTGCCCTGCAACGTGACTACGAGCAGGAGCCGCAGGTCGTGATGACGCTGCCCCTCCTCGTGGGGCTGGACGGCACCGAGAAGATGTCCAAGAGCCTCGACAACTACATCGGCCTGACCGACGAGCCGCACGCGATGTTCGCCGGGCTGATGAAGGTGCCCGACCCGCTACTGGAAAACTACTTCACCCTGCTGACCGACCTGCCCGAGGCCCGGATTCAGGAACTCCTCGCCGGGCACCCGGTCGAGGCCCACCGCGTCCTCGCCCGCGAGGTGGTGCGCTGGCTGCACCCGGACGCCGACCTGGACGCCGCCGAAGCCCGCTTCAAGGCGGTGGCGAAGGGCGGCATTCCCGACGACATTCCCAGCGTGCCCGTGCCCGCCGACCTCGCGGGCGGGGAGGGGCGTTACCCCGTGACCCGGCTGGCGGTGCTGGCGGGCCTGGAACCCAGCAACGGGGCCGCCAAGAAGCTGATCCAGAACCGGGGGCTGAGGCTCAACGGCGACGCCCTCACCGACCCGCAGGCGGCCATCGAACTTCCGGCGGAAGGGGCCGTGCTGCAGAAGGGCAAAGACCGTTTCGTGCGGCTGGTGCCCCAGGGATAGCGCGGCGCGAGTTATCCACACCCCGCCTGTGGAAAAACCCGCTCCCTGTGGATAAAAATCCGGCTGCCCCCTGACGTTCACCTGACAGGGGGCAGCCGCGTGGAGGGGGGATGGGCCGTTCAGACCCGGTCGCTCAGGTCCTCTTCCCGCAGCCGCTCGACCCGCAGCATATTGGTGGTGCCGCGCACGCCGAAGGGCACGCCCGCCGTGATCACGTAGCGGTCGCCCACGTCGGCCAGCCCGCTCTTTTTCAGCTCGTCGTTGGCGATGCGGACCATGTCGTCGGTGTTGTGGGGGTCCTCGCTGAGCATGGGCGAGACGCCCCAGGTCAGGGCCAGCTGGTTGCGGGTCTGCTCGTTGGGGGTCAGGGCCAGGATGGAGAGCCGGGGCCGGTACTTGGCGACGCGGGTCGCCGCGCCCCCCGTGCTGGTAAAGGTCACGATGGCCGGGGCTTCCAGCTTCTCCCCGATGGAGCAGGCGGCAAAGGCGATGGAATCCTGCGCGAGTTCGGTTTCCACGATCATCTGGCGCTGCAGCATCTCGTAGTGCTCGCTGCTCTCGGCCTCGCGGGCAATGCGGTCCATCATGCTGACGGCCTCGACGGGGTACTGACCCGCCGCCGACTCCGCCGAGAGCATCACGGCGTCGGTGCCGTCGTAGATGGCGTTCGCCACGTCCGACGCCTCGGCGCGGGTGGGACGCGGCAGGCTGATCATGCTCTCGAGCATCTGGGTCGCGGTGATCACGGGCTTCCCGGCCTCGCGGCACAGGCGAATCAGGCGCTTCTGGATGGTGGGCACCTGCTCGGGCCGCATCTCCACCCCGAGGTCCCCACGGGCGACCATGATGCCGTCGACCTCGCGCAGGATGTCCTCGAAGCGGTCTACCGCCTGCGGCTTCTCGATCTTCGCCATCAGCTTGGCGCGGGACCCGAAGCGGGCGAGGTAATGCCGGGCCAGCAGCAGGTCGTCGCGCGAGCGCACGAACGAGAGCGCCACCCAGTCCACCCCCAGTCCGGCCCCGAATTCCATGTCCTGCACGTCCTTTTCAGTCAGGGCAGGCACCGAGAGGTCGGCGCCGGGCACGTTGATGCCCTTGTTGTTCTTCAGGACGCCGCCGATCAAAACGGTGGTCTGGATGTCCTGACCGCGCACGTGCTCGACCCGCAGGGCGAGGTTGCCGTCGTCGAGCAGCAGGGTCAGGCCCGGATACACGTCCTGCGCCAGCCCCTTGTAGGTGCTGCCGACCCGCTCCCCGTCGCCTTCCACGTCGTCCATCGTGATGGTGAAGGGCTGCCCGGCCTCCAGCGTCACCTGACCGTCCCGGAAGCGGGCCACCCGGATCTTGGGGCCTTGCAGGTCCTGCAGGATGCCGATGGTCAGGCCGCGCTCGGCGGCGAGCTCGCGCACCATCTGCACGGTCTGACGGTGGTCCTCGGGGTCCCCGTGGCTGAAGTTCATGCGGACCACGTTCAGGCCCGCGTCCATCATCCGCCCCAGCGTCTCGGGCGTGCGGCTCGCCGGGCCGATGGTGGCGACGATCTTGGTGGCTCTGTCGAAGTGTTTCATGGGATGCCTGCTTTCTGGATTGGAATTGGTTCCAACGGGTGATGCGTGCGGGGATCAGGCTTCAGGGGAGGGCACTTCCTGAGACCTGATCCCCGGAACCGGACGGCGGGTTACCTCAGCGCCTTGCGGCCCAGGTAGACGGCCGAGCCGCCCAGCGCGTCCTCGATGCGCAGCAGCTGGTTGTACTTGGCGATGCGGTCCGATCTGGAGGCCGAGCCGGTCTTGATCTGCCCGGCGTTGGTGGCCACCGCGAGGTCCGCGATGAAGCTGTCTTCCGACTCGCCCGAGCGGTGGCTGATGATGGTCCCGTAACGGCTGCGTTTGGCGAGTTCGATGGCGTCCATCGACTCGGTGAGGCTGCCGATCTGGTTGACCTTGACCAGAATCGCGTTGCCCACGCCCGTCTCGATGCCGCGCTGAAGCCGCTCGGGGTTGGTCACGAACAGGTCGTCCCCGACGAGCTGCACCCGGTCCCCGATCTTCGCGGTGAGCTGCTGCCAGCCGTCCCAGTCGTCTTCCGCGAGGCCGTCCTCGATCGAGACGATGGGGTAGCGCCCGGCCCAGTCGGCCCAGAAGTCCACCATCTCGGCGGTGGACAGGGTCCGCCCCTCGCTCTCCAGATGGTACTGGCCGCCCCGGTACAGCTCGGTGACGGCGGGGTCCAGCGCGATGGCGATGTCCTTGCCGGGCTCGTAGCCCGCCTTCTCGATGGCTTCGAGGAGAACCTGCAGGGCTTCCTCGTTGCTTTTCAGGTCCGGCGCGAAGCCGCCCTCGTCGCCCACATTGGTGTTGTAGCCGCGCGAGGAAAGCACCTTTTTCAGCGTGTGGAAGGTCTCCGCGCCGTAGCGCAGCGCCTCACGGAAGGTCGGCGCCCCGACGGGCATCACCATGAATTCCTGAAAGTCCACCGAGTTGTCGGCATGCGCCCCGCCGTTGATCAGGTTCATCATCGGCACCGGAAGGGTCCTGGCGTTGCTGCCGCCGAGGTAGCGGTAGAGCGGCACGTCCAGCTCGTTGGCCGCCGCCCGCGCGGTGGCGAGGCTGACCGCCAGAATCGCGTTCCCGCCCATCTGGCCCTTGTTGGGGGTGCCGTCCAGGGTCATCAGCGCAGCGTCCACGGCCCCCTGTTCGGAGGCGTCGAGGCCCACCACAGCAGGCCCGAGGGCCTCGTTGACGTTCTGCACGGCCTTCAGCACGCCCTTGCCGCCGTAGCGGTCGCCGCCGTCCCGCAGTTCGAGCGCCTCGTGGCTGCCCGTGCTGGCCCCCGAGGGCACGATCGCGCGGCCGGAAAAGCCGCTGTCCAGGTGCACTTCGGCTTCCACGGTCGGGTTGCCACGCGAGTCGAGCACTTCACGGGCGATCACTTTCTCGATGTTCATGCTGGTACCTCCTGAGCTGCCCTGCCCCGCGTGGGGCCAGGTGTATCGCTGACACTCTACGGGTGATGGGTCGCTCCACCCAGCGGTGGGGCGGGTGGGGGACGGGGCGACCCGGAGAATGCCCCGTGCTGCCCCCCACAGGCCCCTCAGACCCGCAGCGTGACCATGACGGCCATGTACCCGCCCCCCCCGCTCGCGCGGAAGATGGCGGGGCTGGTGGAGCCCGAGAAGAGAAGTTCGGCTTCCCCCTCGATCGGCCCCAGGGCATCGAGGACGTGCCGGGCGTTGAACGCGAGGCTCATGGCCGGTTCCATGCCGCCCTGCACCACGTCGAGGGTGTCCTGGGCGCGGCCGTAGTCTCCCTCGGCGGCGAGGCGCAGCTTGCCCTCGGAGACGAGAAACTCGACCCGGTTGTTGGCGTTCTTGTCGGCCAGGACGGCCACGCGGCTGACCGCCTCCTTGAGTGCGGTGGCGGGCAGGGTGACCTGCAACCGGATGTCCTTGGGAATCACCCGCTCATAGTCGGGGAACTCGCCGTCGAGGAGTTTGAGGTTCATCCGCACCCGCTCGGTGGTCACGCTGAGCAGGCCCTCGCCGTAGGTGAAGCGGGCCTCGCCGTCACGCAGCACCCGGATCAGCTCGTCGGCGCTGCGGGCGGGGATGATCAGGTTGCGCCCGTCCCCGTTGGCCGGGAAGTCGCGCAGGGCGACCCGGTATCCGTCCGAGGCCACCACGCGGGCCGACTCCTGCCGGTGCTCCAGCTTGATGCCCCGGAAGACCGCCTGAAACGCCTCGTTGCTCGCCGCGTAGCGCACGCTGCCCAGCGCCCGCGCCAGCTCGGCGGCGTCGAGGCTCACGTCGGCGTGGGTGGGGAACGAGAGGGGCGGGTAGGCGTCAAAATCCCCGATCTGCAGCTTGAAGTCGCTGCCGCCTGCCCGCACCGCGAGTTCATTGCCCGCGAGTTCCAGCTCGACGAGTTCACCCCCCAGGTTCCGCACAATCTGCGCGAACAGGTGTGCGGGCACGACGAGATTCTGCGGGTCCTGCACCTCGGCGGGCACGAAGCACGACAGGTCAATTTCGAGGTTGGTGCCGCTGAGGGTCAGGCCCTCGGTGCTCGCCTCCACCTTCAGGGACGTGAGCAGCGGATTGCTGCTGCGGCTGGGCACGACCCGTTCGAGCAGACCCAGGCCCTCACTGAGAATCTTCTTGGTGACGTGTGCTCTCATCTTCCACCTTTCCCCCTCAAGGGGTCTATCTTTTTCTGTCTTCTAGTAATTTAAAAACCAGTAGTAGTAGTAGTAGGGCCTGTGGATACTGTGGATAACTCCCCTCGGGCCGCTCCCAGTGCGGAAAAGTTATCCACAAGCCCCCTGTGGATAACCCGAAAATCTGTGGATAACCTGTGGATAACTTGGGGGGTTATCCACAGGCCCTTTTCCCCTGTGGATAAGTAGGGCAGTTATCCACAATTTTGTCCACAGAAAACGGCGACTTATCCACAGGTTTTGGAAGTTGTCCACAGGTTTATCCACAGATTGTGAAACCCCGCACACCGTTTTGGAACGGAATTTGGAACTTATTTGCGCATTGACAGAACGCGTCATGAGATTACGTCCCTTTTTGCTCATCTTCCACATCTTTCAGCTGGCCCCGCAGTGCCTGAACGGCGGCGGTCAGCTCCACATCCTTGCCCATCTGCTCGGTGACCTTGGAGACGGCGTGCATCACCGTGGAGTGGTCGCGGCCGAAGAACTGCCCGATTTCCGGCAGCGAGTGCCCGGTCAGGTCGCGCACGAGGTACATGGCGACCTGCCGGGGCACGACGACCTCGCGGGCGCGGCCTGAGCCGCGAATCTGGTCGGCAGAGAGCCCGAAGTGTGCGGCCGTCGCCTTCAGGACGTCGCTCATCTCGACCTTGACCTCCTGGGGCGCGAAGACGTTGCTCAGGGCCTTGGCGGCCACCACGCGCGACAGGGGCACGTTGTTGAGGCTGGCGTAGGCGACCACCCGCACCAGCGCTCCTTCCAGCTCGCGGATGTTGCTGGTGACCTGCCGCGCGATCAGTTCAAGCACTTCCTGCGGAATGGCCGCGTGGCTCTGCTCGGCGTTCATCTTCAGGATCGCTACCCGCGTCTCGAACTCGGGCGACTGGATATCGGTGATCAGGCCCCACTCGAAACGGCTGCGCAGGCGGCCTTCGAGCGTCTGGATGTCCTTGGGCGGCCGGTCCGAACTCAGGATGATCTGTTTGTGGTTCTCGTAGAGCGCATTGAAGGTGTGGAAGAACTCCTCCTGGGTGCGTTCCTTGCCCGCCAGAAACTGAATGTCGTCGACCAGCAGGAGGTCCACCGAGCGGTAGCGGTTGCGGAACTGGGTCATCCGGTCCTCGCGGATCGCGTTGATCAGGTCGTTGGTAAAGGACTCGGTCGAGACGTACTCGATGCGCTTGTCCGGAAACTGCTCGGCCATGTAGTGCCCCACCGCGTGCATCAGGTGGGTCTTGCCCAGGCCCACGTCTCCGTAGATAAAGAGGGGGTTGTACGCCTTGCCCGGCGACTCGGCCACCGCGAGCGCCGCCGCGTGCGCGAGGTTGTTGTTCGGCCCCACCACGAAGTTCTCGAAGGTGTATTTGGGATTCAGCGTCTTGCGGTTCTCGGGGGCGGCGGGCGGGCGGGCCGCCGACCTCCCGGGGCCCGGCCGGGGTGGGGGCGGGTCCTCGGGCAGGATCATCGCCTCCTGCACGGCGGGCAGAACCTGAAAGGTCACCTGCGGGTTTTCGGCACCGAGGTCGCGCAGGGCGTCCTCGAGCAGCAGCTGGTATTGCCGCCGCACGTACTCCTGCGCAAAGGAGTTGCGCACGCCCAGCACCAGCGAGCCGCCCTGAACGCCCATATTCTTCATGGGCGCAAACCAGGTCTTGTATTCCACTTCCGAGATATTTTGGCGGACGTACCCCAGCACGTCCGCCCAGATTTCCTGCGTGATAAGAGCGCACCTCCCCCGGATGCCGCTGCTGAGCGGTCTGGGGGCCAGCATACACCCCCGGTCCGGGCCCCCCGGAGAGGAGGGTGGTCAGGCCTCAGCCCTGCTCTGCCAGCACCTCCGCCTCGCGCCCGGGGGTCAGAAAGACCTTTTGCGGGGTCCCGGCGCTCCAGGCGCGGGTGTCGCGGGCGGTCACCTCTGGCCCGGTCAGGGTCAGCCCGGCGGCGACGGCGCGGCTGTTTGCCACGTCCATCAGGCCGCCCTGGGGTCCCCCGGCCGGGAGCCACAGCGGCAGGCCCAGTTCCCCGCCCTGTAGCACCTCGGCGGGGGTCCAGACCGGCTGGGCGTCCGAGCCGGTCGCCTCCCGCGCTGCGGCCACGAACTCGCGCCAGCTCAGGCGGGGTCCGGCGAGGTTGTAGGCCCCGGAGAGCCCGCCCTCCAGCACCGTCACCGTGAAGCGGGCGAGGTCGCGGGCGTCGATCACCTGCACGGAGTCGGAGCCGTCTCCCGGCGCGAAGAAGCGGCCCCCGGCGGCGATCCGGTCCACCCAGTAGGTGTAGCGCCCGGTGGGGTCGTGGGGTCCGGCCACGATCTGCGGGCGCAGCAGGGCCGACCGCTGCTCGCCGTAGACCTCCTCCACGATCCGCTCGCAGGTCACCTTGAGCGGGCCATAGGTCTGCCCGGTCACCTCGGTCACGTCCTCGGCGGCCTCCGGCAGCAGGGGGTCGTCCTCGCGGACGGGGTGGCGCTCCGGCTCCCCGTACACGCTGACGGTGCTGACGAAGACGTACCGCCCGACCGACCCATGCAGGGCCTCGGCACTGGCCCGCACCTGCCGGGGCGTGTAGCCGCTCACGTCCACGCAGGTGTCCCAGGTGCGCTCCGCGAGCGCCGCGAGGCCCACCGCGCCCCCGTCGCGGTCGCCGTGGAGGCGCTCGACCGTCTCCGGCAACTCGTCGGGGGTGCGCCCGCGCGTGAACACCGCGACCCGGTGCCCGGCCAGGAGCAGCGCCTCCACGATATGCCGCCCCACGAACTGGGTTCCGCCCAGCACCAGCACGTCCATGCCCTGTTTGGTCATGGAGGCAGCATCCCACGGGGCTGAAGGGTGAGGCTAGGGGGTGCGCTCCTCCTCCCATCCTGCCAGCGCCGCCTCGCCCCGTTTGGTCAGGGCGTAGGTCGCCCGGGTCTGTCCGGGGCCGCCCTCCAGTGCGATCAGGCCCCGCCCCTCCAGCTCCTTGACGGTGACCACGCCCAGCCGCCGCCCGGCCAGCGTGTGGTACGGCCCGCGCCCGGTCTGCCGCAGGTGCCGGACGAGGTCGGCTCCGCTCCGCAGGGCGGCGAGGACCCGCGCCTCAGCGTCCGTCAGGCTCACCCTCTCCCCTCCCCTACCGCCGCTGCCAGCGCCCGCCGACCTCCTCGGCCAGGCCCGTCAGCTGCAGCATCACCAGCGCGGTCTGGAGCTCCGCGAGGGGCAAGCTGGTCACCCCGCGCAGGTCGTCCAGAGTGGCGGGCGTGCCCAGCGCCGCGTACACGCGGGCCTGCTCGGGCGGGAGGTCGGGGGCGGGGGCAGCGGGGCCCTGGTCCCAGCCCAGCTCGGCCAGCACGTCGCCCGCCGTCTCGGTGAGAACCGCTCCCTCGCGCAGCAACCGGTGCGGCCCGGCGGCGCGGGGGTCCCCGGCGCGGCCCGGCACCGCGAACACGGTACGCCCGCATTCCAGCGCGTGCGTGGCGGTGATGAGCGAGCCGCTTTTCAGTTCGCCCTCCACGACGACCACCCCCGCCGAGAGCGCCGCGATCAGGCGGTTCCGCGCCGGGAAATGGTGCTGCGCGGGGCCGGTTCCCAGCGGGTACTCGCTGACCAGGGTGAGGCGCCGGGCCAGCCCCACGTTCTCGCCGGGGTAGATGTGGTTCACCGCGCTGCCCAGCACGCCGATGCTGGGGCCCCCGGCGTCCACCGCCGCCTGATGCGCCCCGGTGTCGATGCCGCGGGCCAGGCCGCTGACCACGGCCACCCCCGCCCGCGCGAGGTCGGCGGCGAGGTCACGGGTCAGCGAGAGGGCGTGCGGACTCGCCCCCCGCGTCCCCACGATCCCCACCGCGCGGGGCACGGCCGGAAGGTCGGGCAACTCGCCCAGGACCCACAGCACCGCCGGGGGGTCGCCCAGGGCCTCGAGGGCCTCCGGGTAGCCGGGCAGCCCACGCCCCAGCAGGGTGACGCCCCCGGCCCCGGCCTTTTGCAGCTCCGCCTCGGCCTGCTCGCGGGGCCCCGGCGTGCCGATGGCGGCCACCGTCTTGGCCTCCAGCCCCGGCACCCCCCGCAGCGCGGTCAGGGGCGCCGCGAGCGCCGCTTCCGCCGAACCGAAGTGCCGCCGCAGGCTCTCGGTGCGGCGCGGTCCCAGCGCGGGCGTGAAGCGCAGGGTCAGCAGCGCGAGCAGTTCGGCCTNCGATGGCGGCCACCGTCTTGGCCTCCAGCCCCGGCACCCCCCGCAGCGCGGTCAGGGGCGCCGCGAGCGCCGCTTCCGCCGAACCGAAGTGCCGCCGCAGGCTCTCGGTGCGGCGCGGTCCCAGCGCGGGCGTGAAGCGCAGGGTCAGCAGCGCGAGCAGTTCGGCCTGGGCAGCGGCAGGGTCGGCGGGAGCGGTCACGTCCGGAAGGATAGCGAGTTCTCCGGGCTCCTCAGGACGCGGGGGCGGCGGCGGTGGGGGTGTTCGCGGGGTGGTCGGTGGCCTCCGTCTCCCCGTCCTCCTCCCCTTCCTCATCGTCCTCGTCGCCCAGCTCCGGCCCCGGCAGGGTCAGGACGAACTCGGCCCCGCCGCCCGGCGCCGTGCCCGCCGTCAGGGTGCCGCCGTGCAGCGCCGCGATCTGCCGCGAGACGCTCAGGCCCAGGCCACTGGAGCCGCTGCCACTGACAAACGGCTCGAAGATCCGTTCGCCCAGTTCGGGCGGCAGGCCGGGGCCGCTGTCGCGCACGGTAAAGGTGACGTGCGCGGGCGTCTCGCCCAGGGTCAGGGTCACCTCGCCCTCTGGCCCGGCGGCGCGGCGGGCATTGGCCAGCAGGTTGCGCAGGGCCTGGGTCAGTCGGTCGGGGTCGCACAGCAGCATGCCGTCCCAGTCCCCCGCAAAGGTCGTGCCCGGCACCAGACGGTCGAGCCGCCCGCGCAGGGTCGCCGCCGGGATGAAGTGCCACGCGACCTTCATCTCCAGTTGCCCCCGCGCGAGCTGCATCAGGTCCTGGGTGGTAAAGGTCAACTCGTCGGCGACCAGCGCGGCGCGGGCCACCTCGGGGTCGTCGGTGCGGTCGGCGGCCCGCGCGAGGCTGGCCCGCAGCACGGTCAGCGGGGCGCCAAGTTCGTGCACGATCTGCCCCAGCAGTTGCTTTTCACGCGCCTGCACCGCCTCGATACGCACCAGCAGGCGGTTGAGCGCGGCGAGCAGGCGGTGGACCTCGTCCTCGCGCTCCGGCAGCGGCAGGGTCGCCACGCTGCGGGTAGGGTCAAGGCGGTCGGCGAGGTCGGCCGCCTCGCTGAGGTCCGCCAGCGCCCGGCGCCCCACCGCCCAGCCGGTAATCAGCATCAGTGCGGGCGTCAGCAGCAGCGCCAGCAGCAGGGCGCGGGTGGCACTCTCGCGGGCATTCACCAGGTCGTCCTCGGGCAGCGCCACCCACACGGTTCCGAAGTCGCCCGCCGGGCGCGTGGCGGCCCGCATGGGCGTGCCCAGGATCGGGAATTGCGTCTGATCGGTATACGGAAAGGGGTCGCCCGACTCCAGTTGCAGGGTCGGGGACGCATGAGTTACCCGATTTTCATCGTCCAGTAGGGCGGTGTAGCCGCTGATGGGCGGCGGCGTCTGGCCCACCGACAGCTCGGGCACTAGGAGCCGCTCGGCGATGGCGTCGGCGCGGTCGTTCAGCCGGGCCTGGAACTGCCCGTCCATCCCGCGCAGCAGCAGGGTCAGGATGCCCACCCCCACCAGCCCGATCACCAGCGTCGCCAGCAGGGTGTACACCAGCGCCAGCCGGAAGCGCAGGCTGTGCCGCCACGCCACGCGGGCCGAGCGCAGGGCGGCGGGGCGGGTCACGCCGCCGCCCCCTCACGGCAAAGTCCCCCCACGTGGGGACGCGGGGGGCGAGGGCGGATGGACACGGCAGCCTCGGGAAAAGGGACTCAGCTCGCCTGCAGCACGTAGCCGACGTTGCGGATGGTGCGAATCCGCAGGTCGCTGGCCGCATGCTCCAGTTTCTTACGCAGCTGGCTGATGCGGACCTCCACCGAGTTGCTGTTGGGCGTCTCCCAGCCGTACAGGTGCGACTCGATGTCCGCCCGCGAGAAGACCCGCTCGGGGGTGCGCATCATCAGTTCGAGGATGCGGGCCTCGTGCTCGGTGAGGTTGACGTTCTTGTCGGCCACCGTGAGCAGCAGGCTGCTGGTGCTGAGGCTGGTGTTGCCCAGGTTCACACCGGTTCCGGCGGCGGTGCGGCGCAGCAGCGCGGTGATGCGGGCGTCGAGTTCGGGCATCGCGAAGGGCTTGGTGAGGTAGTCGTCGGCCCCGGCGTTCAGCCCGGCGACGCGCTCCTGCACCCCCGAGCGGGCCGAGAGCACCAGCACCGGCGTGCTGGAATACTGCCGCAGCGCCTGCACGAGGTCGAGGCCGTCCCCGTCCGGCAGGTTGAGGTCCAGCAAGATCAGCTGCGCCGAATGGGTCCCCAGCCACGCCTGCGCGTCCCTCAGGGTCGCGGCGTGGTGCACGAGGTAATCGGCCGACAGGTATTCCTTGAGCAGCGGGCCGAGATGGGGATCGTCCTCCACAACCAGAATCTGGGCGAGCATTCAGCGGCCTCCTTCGGGAGCGGCTTTCTCGGGGGTGGCCGTGCGCAGGCCCGGCAGGGTGAGGCTCTGGGTGACCAACTGCACGCTCAGCGCGGGCTTCAGACCCCCCAGGAAGCGGGCGAGTGTCTGCTCGGTGTTGCCGACCTCCAGCGTGAGCTGTCCGGCCTTGAGGACGCCGAGGTAACGGGGCTGCAGGTTCAGGAACAGCCCCTCGTTGCGTTCGTCCTCGCTGCGGGAGAACAGCAGCACCACGGGGCCACTGTAGTTGCGCACCAGTTGCACGGTCATGCGGCCGCCGCTGCTCTCGCCGTAACCCAGGTTCAGTTGCAACTCCGGATCAAAGACCCGCAGCTTGAGGGCCCCGGCGCCGGAGGCCAGGGTCAGCAGCAGCAGGGCAGCGAGGGTACGGAAGCGGGTCATCACAGTCACTCTATCCAATCCGGCAGTCCGTGCCCGTAGGACAGGACCCCATGACCACGCACGCTAGCGCCTCAAGCTGACGCCCCCGTGACCCGGACCTGACCCCGCGTTCACGCTTTGGAAAGCAAAGCGGCCAGCCGGGAAGGGCTGACCGCAGGCTGCCTGAGGGGCGTTACATCGCTTCCAGCATCAGGCGGTCGGGGTTCTCGAGCAGGCGGATCACTTCCTTGCAGAAGCGGGCGGCCTCCGCGCCGTCCACCAGACGGTGGTCGAAGGACAGCGAGAGGTACATCATGTGCGCGACCACGATCTCCCCCTCGTCGTTGACGATGGGCCGCTTCACGATGGAGTGGACGCCCAGGATGGCCGCGTCGGGCACGTTGATGATCGGGAAGGAGAACAGCGCCCCGATGGACCCGATGTTCGTCACCGAGAAGGTGCTGCCCGCCAGCTCGTCGGGGGTGAGCTTGCCTGCCCCCGCGCGGCCCGCGAGGTCGGTGACCTGCCCGGCCAGCTCGAAGATGCTCTTGTGGTTCACGTCCCGCAGTACGGGCACGGTGAGGCCCGCGTCGGTGGCGACCGCCATGCCGACGTTGTAGTAGCGCTTCATCACGATCTCGCCCGTCGCCTCGTCGAAGGAGGAGTTGAGGCTGGGGTACTTCTTCAGCGCGGCGGCCACCGCCTTGAAGATGAACGGCAGGTAGGAGAGCTTGACGCCCGCCGCTGCCGCGTCGCCCTTCACGCGCTCGCGGAACTGCACCAGCCTCGTCAGGTTGACCTCGTCCACCGTCAGGGTGCGGACGGTGTAGAGGTGGCTGGCCTGCATCTGGTTGGAGATGGCCCGGCGCATGCCCCGCAGCGGCACCCGGTCCTCGAGGTGCTCGTAGCCCCTGGGGGTGCGGTACTGCACGGGAGGAACGGGCATTCCGCCCGTGCCCTTCGCGGCTGCCGCAGGCTGGGGGGTCGGGGCGGGCTGGGCTTGAGGCTGGGGGGCCTGCGCGGTCACCGGGGCTGGGGCCGCCTGCTCGCCCTGCCCGGCGTGGGTCACCACGTCGTCCACCCGCACCCGCCCGTTGGGGCCGCTGCCCGCCACCTCGGCGAGGTCGATGCCGAGTTCCCGCGCCCGCTTCCGCGCGGCTGGAACGGCGAGGACCCGCCCGTCGGTGCGACCGGAGGGGGTCTGCTGGCGGTTGAGGATGCTGCCGGTGCCCCCGGTGTAGGTGCCCGGCGCCCCGCTCCCCGCGCGGTTTTCCAGCCCCCGCAGGCTCACGGTCTCGTCGGAGGCGAAGGCCTTGAACAGGCTGCTCTCGTCCCCGTCGTCCTTCGGGGCGTGCCCGGCTTCCACGATGCTGCCGCCCACCTGCTCGCGTTCCTCGGCGGCCTGGGTCGGCAGTGCCGTGGGCAACTGGGCGTCCACCGTCGTGGGGTTCTCCCCACTGTCCTGAATGCCCTGGGTCACGCTGGGGGCGGTGGTGTCGGCCGCGTTCTGGACCCTCTCCCCTGCCCTGCTGGTGGCCCCGGCGGCCTCGCCCGCCTCAGCGATCAGGGCGATGGGCGCGTGGACGGCCACCACGTCGCCCTCCTGCGCGAGGCGCTGGTGCAGGGTGCCCGCGTAGGGACTGGGCAGTTCGACGGTGACCTTGTCGGTCATGACCTCGCAGAGGGGCTGTTCCAGGGCGATCGCGTCGCCCTCCTCGACCAGCCACTTCAGGATCTCGCCCTCGACCA
Organism: Deinococcus rhizophilus; assembly: GCF_030271215.1. Taxonomy (GTDB): domain Bacteria; phylum Deinococcota; class Deinococci; order Deinococcales; family Deinococcaceae; genus Deinococcus; species Deinococcus rhizophilus. Next base: position 23,091 of record NZ_JASNGB010000016.1, read on the forward strand.
CGCTCTCGGCGAGTTCGGGCAGCAGCACTTGTTTCACTTGTTCACCTCGGCAAAAGCAGAAAGGGAGCGGAAAGACGGTCAGCGCAGAAAGAGAAGGCGGGCCACGCCGTACAGCACCAGCAGGGCCGCCGCCCCCTGAATGAAGCGGTCGCCCTGCGCGTAGCGCCAGGTGGCCGCGCCCAGCGCCACGAAGATGGCCCCGGCCAGCAGGTCCGGCCACGGCTCCGGCAACCGTCCCAGCAGCGGGTACACCGTGAAGCCGATCGCCAGGCCCAGGGCGCCCAGCACCCAGCGCCAGACGTCGGGCTTCACGGCCTCCCCGGCATCAGTAGTTCAGGGCCTGCACGCAGGCGGCGGCGATGCGGTTCGGGCCGGGCAGGTAGATCTTGTCCTGCACGTAGGGGTAGGGGATGTCAAAGCCCGCCACCTGCACCACCGGCGAGAGCAGCTGGTCGAACAGTTCCTCCTGAATGACGTAGGCCACCTCGCCCATGAAGTTGGCGGTGCGCGGCGCCTCGCTGACCAGGACGGCCCGCCCGGTCCGGGACACGCTTTCCAGCACCAGCTCGCGGTCCCAGGGCAGCAGCGAACGCAGGTCGATGACCTCGGCCTCGACGCCCTCGGCGGCCAGCGCGGCGGCGGCCCGCTCGGCGTCGGGCATCACGCCGCCGTACCCGATGAGGGTGAGGTCACGGCCCTCGCGGCGCACCGCCCCCTTGCCGATCTCGACGGTGTAGTCCCCGGTCGGCACCTCGCCCTTCGCGGCGCGGTAGAGCCGCTTGGGTTCGAAGTAGATCACGGGGTCGTCCCCGCGCACGGCCGCCTTGAGCAGCCCCTTGGCGTCGTAGGGCGTGCTGGGCATCACGACCTTGAGGCCCGGCGTGTGCGCGAAGTAGCTCTCGGGGCTCTGGGAGTGGTGGTGCCCGCCCTTCACGCCGCCGCCTGAGGGGGTGCGGATCACCATCGGCGCGGTGAACTGCCCGCCCGAGCGGTAGCGGATCTTGGCGGCCTGACTGATGAGCTGGTCGAAACCGGGGCCCATGTAGTCGGCGAACTGGATCTCGGCGATGGGGCGCATGCCCCGCACCGCCATGCCGACCGCCGCCCCCACGATGCTGGCCTCGGAGAGCGGGGTGTCGAACACCCGCGCCCTGCCGAACTCGGCCTGCAGGCCCGCCGTCGCCAGAAAGACGCCGCCCCGGGCGCCCACGTCCTCCCCGAAAACCACGACCCGCTCGTCGCGGGCGAGTTCCTCGCGCATGGCCTCGGTGACGGCCTGAATCAGGGTGAGGGTGCGGGTCTCCCCCGCTCCGGCCCCGGCCCGCGCCGGATTCTGGGTGGCGGTCATGCGCGGCCTCCCACCGTGGCAGGCTGCTCGGCCCGCAGAAAGTCCTCTTGCCGCTCCAGATGCACCGGCTTGTCGGCGTACACGTCCTCGAACATGATCTCCCAGCCCGGCTGCCCGGTCGCCTCGGCGGCCCGCACGGCCTCGTCCACCTCGCGGTGAATGGCGGCCACGAGGTCCCGGATCTCCTGGGGGTCGATAGGCGCCCCGAGGTGCTCCAGCAGCCGCTCGACGCGGGTGATGGGATCACGGGCCTCCCACTCGGCGACCTCCTCGCGGGTGCGGTACTGCTTCTCGGCGTCCGCGTCCGCGTTGGAGTGCGAACCGACGCGGTAGGTCAGGCACTCGACGAGGGCGGGACCCTCGCCAGCGCGGACCCGCCCGGCCACGTGCTCCATCACTTCCATGACCGCCACGATGTCGTTGCCGTCCACGTAATAGCCGGGCATCCCGTAAGCCTTGGCCTTGATGTGGATCGTCTCGCTGGCCGTCTGCTCGCGCAGGTGGGTGCTGATCGCCCACTGGTTGTTCTCGCAGACGAACAGGCAGGGCGCCCCGGAGGCTCCCGCCATGTTCATCCCCGCGTGCCAGTCGCCCTCGCTGGTCGCGCCGTCCCCGAAGGTGCAGACGGTGATCTCGTCGGTGCCGAGGTACTTCTGGGCCATCGCCGTGCCTGCCGCCGGGGGAACCTGCGACGCGATGGACGACGAGATGGACACGAAGCGCTTGTCGGCCACCCCGAAGTGGTGCGGCATCTGGCGGCCCCGGCACAGGTCGGAATTGGTGCCCAGGCACTGGCTCACGATGTCCATCATCGAGATGCCCATCGCCAGTCCCAGCGTGTGGTCACGGTAGTACGGCCACACCCAGTCGTGTCCTACCCGCAGCGAGCGGGCCAGGCCCACCTGGGTGCCCTCCATGCCGCTGGCCTGGGCATAGAAGGTGGTGCGGCCCTGCCGCAACAGGGTGACGAGCTTCTTGTCGAACTCCCGCGCCCGCACCATCTGGCGGTGCAGTTCACGCAGCAACTCGGGCGTGAACCGGGCGGGAAGTTCCCGGATTGGTTGGCCGTCTTCAGACACCCAGCGCAGGGGGTCAGACGTGAACGGCTGAATCATGAGGAGCCTCCTGAGCGGCAGGACCGGAGGGCGCCTGAGGGGCGCGGCACCGGACGCGGAACCTATTGCCTAACGCTCGTTTGGGATTCTAGAGCATGGGCCTGGGCCGCCGGAGGCACGGGTCAGCCGAGAGGGACGGGTCAGCGAAGAGGGACGAGGGCCGGGTTTCACGTGAAACGCCTGCCGCACCGTGAGCCGTCCCCGTGTGAGGGGGAGGCCGCCGCTCTACACTTCCTCCCGATGAACGGCTGGAATGTGATCGTGATTGGTGGGGGCCACGCGGGGCTGGAAGCGGCCTGGGCGGCGGCGAAGTTTGCCCGCACCGCCCTGCTGGTGGGCAACCCGGCCACCGTGGGGCGGATGCCCTGCAACCCGGCGGTGGGTGGCCCCGGCAAGAGCCAGATCGTCTTCGAGGTACAGGCGCTGGGCGGCCTGATGGGTCGCCTCGCGGACGAGACGGCCATCCACACCCGTGTCCTGAACGCGAGCAAGGGACCGGCCGTCCAGTCCCTGCGGGTGCAGAACGAGCGCGACGCCTATGCCGAGCGGGCGCAGGACGTGATCTTCGGGCACCCCGAGATCGAGATCGTCCGGGGCGAGGCGGCCGACCTCGAACCCGATGGACGCGGGGGCTGGGTCGTGGTGACGACCGACGGACGGCGGCTGGCCGCCCGCAGCGTGGTGGTCGCCGCTGGAACCTTCCTGCGCGGCGTGACCTGGTACGGCCGCCAGTCCCGCGCCGAGGGCCGTCAGGGCGAACCGCCCGCCCGGTTTCTCAGCGATCCGCTGGCCCGCGCGGGGCACCGGCTGAAGCGCTACAAGACGGGCACGCCCCCCCGCGTCCGGGCCGACTCGGTGCGTTTCGCGGACCTGCTGGAGCTTCCCGCCGACCCGCACCCGCGCGGCTTTACCGGGCAGCCCGGCCCCCGCGCCGCCGAGTCGCCGACCTGGCAGACCCACACGACGCCGGAGACCCACCGCCTGATCGGCGAGAACCTGCACGAGTCCCCGATGTACGCGGGCGACATCGAGGGCCTGGGGCCCCGCTACTGCCCCAGCATCGAGGACAAGGTCGTGCGCTTTGCCCACCATGACCGCCACCTGCTGTTCGTGGAGCCGGACGGGGTGCAGACCAGCGAGGTCTACCTGCAGGGCTTCAGCTCCTCGCTGCCGCCGCGCCTGCAAGACGCGCTGGTGCGGACCTTGCCGGGGTTCGAGCAGGCGGTGGTCCAGCGGTACGCCTACGCGGTCGAATACGACGTGGTGGAGTCCACCGAGCTGACCCTTGGCCTCGAGTCGCGGCGGCTGCCGGGCGTTTTCACGGCGGGCCAGATCAACGGCACCAGCGGCTACGAGGAGGCCGCCGCGCAGGGGCTGGTCGCGGGCACGGCGGCGGCGCGGCGGGCCGCCGGACTGGAGACACTCCATGTTTCACGTGAAACGGGATATATCGGCGTGATGCTCGACGACCTCGTGTTCAAGGGAAGCGACGAGCCCTACCGCATGATGACCAGCCGGGTGGAACACCGCCTGCTGGTGCGCCAGGACAACGCCGACGAGCGGATGACCGGGCTGGGACAGCGTCTGGGGCTGGTGGGGGAGAGCACCGCGCGGGCCGTGGAGGAGAAATATGCCCGGGTCGCGGCCGGGGTGGAGGCCCTGCGTCGGCAGCGGGTGAGCGGCCAGCCTGCCGACGCCCTGCTGCGGCGTCCGGAGTTCACGCTCGCCGATGTCGAGGCCTTGGGGGTGGTCCTGCCGCCCCTGGGAGCGGCCGAGCGCGAGTCGGTCGAGATCCGGGTCAAGTACGCGGGCTATATCGAGCGCAGCGAGCGGCAGCTTCAGGCCGAGGCCAGGGGAAGCGAGTTGAGCCTGGAAGGCATGGACTTCGCGGATCTGGGCAGTCTGTCCAACGAAGCCCGTGAAAAGCTCACGCGGGCGCAGCCACTGACGGTGGGACAGGCCGCGAGAGTACCGGGCGTGCGCCACGCGGACATCAGTGCTCTGCTGGTGCATCTGCGGCAGGCGGGGGGCGTTTCACGTGAAACCTGACGCCCTTCCCTCCGCCCGGCGGGGCTACCATGCCCCGGTGATCACCGAACAGACGGGCAGGCGCGGCCTGTGACGCCGGAGGCGACGGAATTGCTGCTGCGAGGGGCAGAGGAGCTGGGCACCGACCTGTCCCCGCACGTGGAAGCCTTCGCGAGGCTGCTTTTGCTGTTGCAGGAGGGCGCGGCGCAGACCAACCTCACCGCGATCCGGAGCGAGCACGACATCGTTCTCAAGCACTTCGTGGATTCGCTGACCTGTTTGCGTGGGAGGTGGCTCGACGGCGACGGGCATGTTCTCGACCTGGGCACTGGCGCAGGCTTTCCGGCCCTCCCGCTGGCAATCGTGCGGCCCGATCTGCGGCTGGTGCCTGTCGACGCCACCGCCAAGAAAATTGCTTTCGTGACCCGGACGGCGGCGGCGCTGGGCCTGGAGAACGTGACGCCGCTGACGGCCCGCGCCGAGGCGCTGGGACGTGACCCGGCCCACCGAGGGGGCTATGACCGGGTCGTCACCCGGGCAGTGGCCTCCCTGCCTGCCCTGGCCGAACTCGCCCTGCCGCTGCTGCGGGAAGGGGGCGTGCTGGTCGCGCAGAAGGGGCTGGTGTCCCCGGAAGAGCTGGAGGCGGGTCGCCTTGCTGCCGCCGAGGTGGGGGGAGAGGTCCGGGCGGTGGACGCCTTCGCCCTCCCAGTGCTGGGGGAGGCGCGGACGCTGGTGGTGGTCGGGAAGACCGGCCCTACCCCCGACCGCTACCCCCGCCGCGAGGGCGTCCCGGCCCGCAAGCCGTTATTCTGGCGGGCGACGTGAAGACCCTCGGCATCGTGAACCAGAAGGGAGGCGTGGGCAAGACCACCACCGCCATCAACCTCGCCGCCTACCTCGCGGCGGGCGGGCGGCGGGTGCTGCTGCTGGACATGGACCCTCAGGGCAACGCGACGAGTGGCCTGGGCCTGCGCGGTGCCGAGGCCGGGCTGTACGAGGCGCTGGCCGAGCCCGGCCGGGTGGCCGAGTTCGTCCGCCCGAGCGCCCAGGACGGGCTGGACGTGCTGCCCGCCACCCCTGACCTCGCCGGGGCCGGGGTCGAGCTGGCCGATGATCCGGAGGCGCTGGCCCGGCTGCTGGAGGCCGTGGAGGGCTACGACCTCGCGCTGATCGACGCGCCGCCCAGTCTGGGACCGCTCACGGTGAACGTGCTGGCCGCCGCCGACGCGCTGCTGATCCCCCTGCAGGCCGAATACTACGCGCTGGAGGGCCTCGCCGGGCTGATGGAGACGGTGGAACGGGTGCAGGGCGGTCTCAATCCCCGCTTGAAGGTGCTGGGGGTGGCGATCACCATGTTCGATGGCCGCACCAATCTGGCGCAGGAGGTCGAGATGATGGTGCGGGGGCACTTCGGCGAACAGGTGTTCTGGTCGGTGGTGCCGCGCAACGTGCGGCTCTCGGAGGCGCCCAGCTTCGGCAAGCCCATCGGGGCCTTTGCGCCGCTTTCCAGCGGGGCCGCCGCCTACAAACGCCTCGCCGAGGAGGTGATGCAGCGTGTCGAGAAAATCTAGCCTGGGGCGCGGCCTCGACGCCCTGCTGAGCAAGCCCCAGCCCGCACCGGGCGCGGCAGCGGGTGGGGGCAGCGTGCAGACTGTGCCGGTCACCCGCATCGTGCAGGCGGCCTATCAGCCCCGGCAGGTCTTCGAGCCGGAGGCACTGGCAGAACTGGCCGGAAGCATCCGCGAGAAGGGGGTCCTCCAGCCCCTGCTGCTGCGCCCACGCGGCGAGAACTTCGAGATCGTGGCGGGCGAGCGGCGCTGGCGGGCCTCGCAACTCGCCGGGCTGACCGAGGTGCCCGCGATCATCCGCGACCTCGGGGACCGCGAGGCGCTGGAGATCGCCATCATCGAGAACCTCCAGCGCGAGGACCTCGGGCCGCTGGAAGAGGCGCGGGCCTACCAGACGCTGCTGGAGCAGGGACTCAATCAGGAGGGGGTGGCGCGGGCCGTCGGCAAGGGCCGCTCGACCGTCTCCAACGCCCTGCGGCTGCTGACCCTGCCGGGCGAGGCCCTGCGGGCGCTGGAGGGGGGCGAGATCAGCGCCGGGCACGCCCGCGCGGTGCTGGCCCAGCCGGAGTCCGACCGGCTCTGGGCGCTGGACCAGATTCGCATCCGTGGCCTGAGCGTCCGCGAGGCCGAGGCGCTGAGGCGTGAGGCCCGGCCCGGCCCGGCCCCGGTCACCGTCAACCCGCCCCGTGCCCACCGCCGGGTCGAGCTGGCCCTCAGCCGCCGCACGGGCACAAAGGTCCGCATCACGGGCGAGGACAGGGGGCGCGTGGAGCTGAGCTTCGCCTCCCGCGAGGAACTCGACCGGTTGCTGGACCTGCTGGGCTACGCCGCCGAGGACTAGAGCATTTGCCATAAGAATGCGGTGGGTTTCCGCATTCG
>NZ_JASNGB010000160.1 GCF_030271215.1 Deinococcus rhizophilus
AGGAAGCCGTGCTGGACGTGCTTTTCTAAAACTGAAAGATGTCAGGTATGTAAGGTCCAACTCTTCTGGGCATCGACCTAGCATATAAGATTACAACTCTGCAAAACCATTGCTTTACCCCCACCTTCACTCGGGTGGGGGCTTCGTCTTGGGGCGGGTTGTGGGTGCCTCCCGTGCGGAGACCCCGCCCGAAGGATGGCCCCAGTGTGGCCGCCTGGCCCCGGCGGGGGCATCCGCCGAAAGGGGGAGGGGCGGGTAGGGGAGATGGCGGGGGGTGGGGACGCGGCCGGGTTTTACAGGGTCACGATATTGAGCGCGGGAAAGTCGCTAAAGTCGGCCACATTGAGGGTGAAGAGTCCGTCGGCGTGGTGCAGGGCGTGGGCGCCGATCAGGGCGTCGGGGAGCACTGGCCGCATCCCCCGCCCTCCCCCAGCGCGTCGGCGGGCGTGCAGGGCGGCATTGGCTTGCCCGGCTTCGGCCCAGGCCGCGAGGCTCATGCTGGGGTCCAGGGCAATGTCGGTCGCCTGAAGAAACGAGTCGATCAAGGGACGTGGCGTGTTCGGGCGGGCATGAAGCTCGGCGTACACCACACCGCTGATCACCAATGGCCCCTGTGCTTGCAGGGCGGCCAGGACCTGCGCCACAGCCGCTGCTCTGGGAGTTCTGTCCAGCAGCTCACTGATGACATTCGTGTCCAGCGCAGTTCTCAAGGGCGGCCGTCTCTGGCCCCGGCGCCCTCCAGAACCTCGCCCACCCGGGTGATGCGGGCACCGGGACCGCTGCGGAGAAGGCGGAGTTCCTCGTCACTGAGGCCCTCGTGCCGCGTCTCGCGGATAAAGTCCTCGGTGGTGTAGCCCTCCGGGAGTGGGGCCGCGCCGACCCAGGCCAGAAACGGATTGTCTTTGCCCCGGCTGGGGCGAACGTGAATCCCCTGATCGTCCATCACGAACTCGATCTCGTCCCCTTTCCCGACGCCCAGCCGCTCCCGGACCTCGCGTGGCAGAACAACCTGCCCTTTGCTGCTGACGGTGGCGGTCTTCTTCCGCATGCCTGACCTCCTGTCTTACATCGTCGCATGAAAAGTAAGAGACCAGATGAGCAGAAGACGCCCCCACCCATCTTTCGGGCAGGGGCGCTCGTAGACGAACTCGGGCGGGCTTATTCAGCCACGGCGGGCACGGTCGCCACGCTGGGGACCTCGGCGCCGCCGTTGCGGATGGCGGCCAGCACGCGGTCGCGGATCTCCTGCTCCATCTCGGGGCGCTCGGCGATGTGGGCGATGGCCTTTTCCTTGCCCTGGCCGATCCGCTCCTCGCCGTAGGAGTAAAAGGACCCGGCCTTCTTGATGATGTCCATGTCGGAGGCCAGCGTCACGAGGTCGCTGAGCTGGTCGAAGCCCTTGCCGTACACCAGCGCCAGCTCGACTTCCTTGAAGGGCGCGGCGACCTTGTTCTTCACGGTCTTGACCTTGACGGTGTTCGCCACGGCGTCGTTGCCGACCTTGATGGGCTGGCCGATCTTGCGCACGTCCAGCCGCACGCTGGAGTAGAACTTCAGCGCCCGGCCGCCGGTGGTCGTCTCGGGGTTGCCGTACATCACGCCGATCTTCTCGCGCACCTGGTTGATGAAGATGGCGGCGGTGCCCGTCTTGGAGAGGATCGCGGTCAGCTTGCGCAGCGCCTGCGACATCAGGCGGGCCTGGAGGCCGGGCAGCGAGTCGCCCATCTCGCCCTCGATCTCGGCGCGGGGGGTCAGGGCGGCGACCGAGTCCACGACGACCACGTCGATCGCCCCCGAGCGCACCAGCAGTTCCATGATCTCCAGCGCCTGCTCGCCGTTGTCGGGCTGCGAGACCAGCAGTTCGTCGGTGTTGACGCCCAGGGCACGGGCATAGACCGGGTCCAGCGCGTGCTCGGCGTCGATAAAGGCGCACGTCCCACCCGCCTTTTGCGCCTGAGCCACGATGCTCAGGGCCAGGGTGGTCTTGCCGCCCGACTCGGGGCCGTAGATCTCGGTCACGCGGCCGCGCGGAATCCCGCCCACGCCCAGCGCGAGGTCGAGGCTGAGGCTGCCGGTGGAGACCGCCTGCACGTCGAGCTTGCTCTCGGCGCCCAGCCGCATGATCGAGCCCTTGCCAAAGGCCTTTTCGATCTGGGTCATGGCCGTCTCGATGGCCTTGGAGCGTTCCTTGACGTCGCCGGGGGTGCCGAACTCTTTGGGGTTGTCCTTGCTCATGGGGTCTCCTGGGAGGGGAAAGGGGCGGAGGGCATCGGGTCCTGAATGTCCTGCGTGGCGGCCGGGGGCGGGTTGCTGGCCTCGCCCCGCAGCCGGAAGGTGCTCACGGTGTCGTAGATCGGGCCGGTCTTACGGAGGGTGCTGCGAATCAGCGCCAGATTCCCTGCCTGCCAGCCCAGATCGAAGAGGAGCGGGGGCACGCGCGGCGCAGGCCCCTTCTTGCGGGCCAGCGTGACGTGCGCCTTGAAGGGGAGGTCGTCGGTGGCGATACCCAGCTCCCGCAGCCCCACCCGCAGCTCGGCGGCCAGCTCGTTCAGGCCCTCCGCCTCCGCCTTCACGAACCACACGCGGGGGCTGCCCTCGTTGGGAAAGTAGCCGGTGCCGCGCAGCCGGATGTGCATCGGGGACAGCTGCTCGGTCAGCCGCGCCCCCAGCCGCTTGAGGTCGGCCACCCGGTCCGGCGGCACGGCGGGAAGGTAGGCGAGGGTGATGTGCAACTGGTCGGCCCGCACCGCCCGCCAGTTGCCGCGTAACTGTCGCTGCGACCCGGCCAGCGGGGTCGCCACGTCGCCGGGGACCTTGAGGGCGAAGAAGAGGCGCTGGGTCTGGGGGGCGTGTGGCGTGTGGCCCGTGGCCTGTGAGGGGGTGGAGAGGGGTTTCGGGCCGGGCCGGGTGGCGGCACGGGAGGCCGCGGCGGGGGCTTTGGCCTCCTTTACGGGCGGCGCGGCGGGCCTGGGCGCCTTGCGAATCTTCATGCGCCCACCGCCGGGGAGCGCAGCACGCGCAGCGCGAGGGCCAGCGCGGCGACGGCGGCCCGTTCCCGGATCTGCGCGGCGTCGCCCGGCCAGTCCAGCGCCCGGACCTCGGCCCGTTCCGGGTCACTCAGGGCGACGAAGGTGCGGCCCGCGCCCTCCCCCTTCGCGGTAGTCACGACGGCGAGGCCCACCGCCGCCCCCAGGTGCTCCCGCGCTCCCCGGGCCAGTTCCAGGGCGGCAGGTTCGCTCACGACCCCGTGGTCGCGCAGGGTCACCGGGGTCAGGCCCAGCGTGATCAATCGGGCGTGGTCCACCGTGACGGCGGCGTCCAGGAAGCCGGGTTCGTCGGCCAGCAGCGAGGACAGCGCCCCGCCGCTTCCGGCCTCGATGACGCCCAGGGTGCGCCCCCTGAGGGCGGCGGTCACCGCTCCGGCCAGCGTGTCGCCGTCCTCGCCCCAGGTCCAGCGGGCGAGGCGCTCGCGGACGGTCGCCAGCACCGGGGCGGCCAGGGCCTGCGCACCCTCCAGGGTCGGCGCACTCGCGGCCACCCGCACGTCCACCCCGGTCCGGCGGGCGTAGGTGGCGACGCTGGGATTGGCCGCCCGGGTCAGCTCCGCCAGCAGCTCGGCCACGTTGCTCTCGCCGATGCCCTGGGTGTGCACGGTCACCGCGTGCAGCGCTGAGTCGGGCAGCGGCAGCCGGGGCAGCACCTCATCGCGCCACATCCGGTGCATCTCGCGCGGGGGGCCGGGCAGGGCCACGATGAAGCGCTCCTTCCCCCCCACCCGCGTCCGCACGAACCACCCCGGCGCGGTGCCGACCGGATTGGGCAGCGCCTCGGCCGAGGGGATCAGCCAGGCCTGCTTGCGGTTGACCTGCGGCATCGCCCTGCCCCGGCTGGAATACAGGCCCTCCAGCCACGCGATCAGGGCCGGGTCCTCCTGCGGCGTCTCCCCCAGCACGGCGGCGATCGCCTCCCGCGTGAGGTCGTCGTCGGTGGGGCCGAGGCCGCCCCCCACGATCACGAGGTCCGCGCGGGAGAGGGCCAGCCGCAGTCCCTCCGACACCCGCTCCAGGTTGTCGCCCAGCACGGTCTTGCGGTGCAGCGTGACGCCCCGCGCCCCGAGTTCGCGGGCGAGGTAGGCGGCGTTGCTGTCGACGATCTCGCCGAACAGCAGCTCCGTGCCCACGCTGATGATTTCTGCTAGCAGCATAACAACCTCGGCTGAGTATAGGCGATAGCGAAGCCACATGCCAGGGGAATCACCGCCCGAGTGTAGGCGCCAGCGGGGGGGAACTGGGGGAGTTGCGACGCAGGCTTCACGGGGCCTTCATAGTGGAAGCCGTGACGACGACTCCAGCTTCTTCCGGCGGGTTTCTGGACCGCTACTTCGGCATCCGGGCGGCGGGCAGCACGCCAGGCACCGAGGTGCGGGCGGGCCTGACCACCTTCCTGACCATGAGTTACGTGCTGTTCGTGAATCCGCAGATTCTCAGCACGGCGATCGACGTGCCCAACGCCTTCGTGCAACTGCTGATGACCACGGCGCTGGCCGCCGCGTTCGGCTCGCTGGCGATGGGGCTGGTGGCGCGGTATCCCTTCGCGCAGGCGCCGGGCATGGGCCTGAACGCCTTCTTCGCCTTCACGGTGGTGGGGGGCCTCGGCGTGCCGTGGCAGACGGCGCTGGGGGCGGTGTTCATCTCCGGCGTGCTGTTCGTGCTGCTCAGCGTGCTGGGTGCCCGGCAGGCCATCGTGCGGGCCATTCCGGGCGTCCTGAAATTCTCGATCACGGCCGGGATCGGGGCCTTCCTCGCCTTTATCGGGCTGCGAAACGCCGGGATCGTGGTGGCGAACGAGGCCACGCTGGTCGGCCTGGGCCGCCTGACCGCCGCGCCGTCGGTCGTGGCGCTCACCGGGCTGGTGATCACGGCGGCGCTGCTGGCCCGGCGGGTCAAGGGCGCGATCCTGTGGGGCATCCTGGCCGCGACGGTGCTCGCCATCGCGCTTCAGCTTCCGGTGTACGTGGGCGCGAACGGCCAGTCGGTGCCCTTCAGCGGCTTCACCGGGCGCTTCCTGGGCATCTTCGACACCCCGGTGTGGCCGTCCAGCCTGATCGGGCAGATGGACCTCGCCGGGGCGCTGGGGCTGGGACTGCTGAGCGTGGTCTTCACCTTCTTCTTCGTGGACTTCTTCGACGCGACGGGCACCCTGACGGGCCTCGCGCAAAAGGCCGGGTACCTGCGGGAAGACGGCGACATGCCCCGCGCCCGCCGGGTCTTCACGATGGACGGCCTCGCGGCGATGTTCGGGGCGTTCATGGGGACTTCCACCACCACGGCCTACGTGGAATCGGCCTCCGGCATCGAGGACGGGGGCCGCACCGGGCTGACCGCCGTGGTCGTGGGCGTGCTGTTCCTGCTCGCCATGTTCCTGTGGCCGCTGGCAAGCGCGATTCCCGCCGCCGCGACCGCCCCCGCCCTGATTCTGGTCGGGGCGCTGATGCTCGAGGGCCTGCGCCACGTGGACTGGGACGACGTCACCGAGAGCATCCCCGCCTTCCTGACCATCATCGCCATGCCGCTGACCTTCTCCATCGCCAACGGGGTGAGCTGGGGGGTGATCAGCCTGTGCGGGATCAAGCTGCTGTCGGGCCGGGGCCGCGAGGTGAGTCCGATTCTCTACGCGGTGGCGGCGCTGCTGCTGGCGCGGTACATCTGGCTGGCGGAGTAAGAAGGGTTGGAACTGAAGGGGCGTCCGGGTGGGCGCCTCTTTGCCATGGTCAGACCCGAACCCAGCTCCCCTCACCCCCCGCCCGGAAGCTCGCCGCTACACTGAGCAGGTGAAGGGTACAGAAGCGGGGCGCGGCGCGAGGTTGACACAAAAATCTCGGTGGAGACGGCACTTCTGCCCGTTCGCCTCCGCTTCCCCTGCTTGCCCCCGGGAGTGCCCATGAGCGCCATCTACCAGCGTGCCCGGCCCGTCAACTGGGATCAGGTGGTCGGGCAGGAACATGTCAAGGACGTGCTGAGGACCGCGCTGGAGCAGGGGCGGGTGGGGCACGCCTACCTGTTTTCCGGGCCGCGCGGGGTGGGCAAGACGACCACCGCCCGCCTCATCGCCATGACCGCCAACTGCGCCGGGCCGCTCCCGAAGCCCTGCGGCGAGTGCGAGAGCTGCCTCGCGGTGCGGGCGGGGTCGCACCCCGACGTGCTGGAGATCGACGCGGCCTCCAACAACTCGGTGGACGACGTGCGCGACCTGCGCGAGAAGGTGTCCCTCGCGGCCATGCGCGGTGGCAAGAAGATCTACATCCTCGACGAGGCGCACATGATGTCGAGGGCGGCCTTCAACGCCCTCCTCAAGACGCTGGAGGAGCCGCCCCCGCACGTCATCTTCATCCTAGCGACGACCGAGCCGGAAAAGATCATCCCGACCATCCTCTCGCGCTGCCAGCACTACCGCTTCCGCCGCCTGACCCCCGAGGAGATCGCTGGGAAGCTCGCGGGGCTGGCCCGGCGCGAGGGGATGACCGCCGAGCCCGAGGCCCTCCACCTGATCGGGCGGCTGGCCGACGGCGCCATGCGCGACGGCGAGAGCCTGCTGGAACGGATGCTGGCGGCGGGCACGGCGGTCACCAAGGCCGCCGTGGAGGACGCGCTGGGCCTGCCCCCCGGCGAGCGGGTGCGCGCCGTGGCGGGGGCACTGGTGCTGGGGGACGCGGCGACGGCGCTTCAGGGTGCGGCGCAGCTCTACCGCGAGGGGTTCGCGGCCCGGACGGTGGTGGAGGGTCTGGTCGCGGCCTTCGCGGACGCCCTGCACGCCGAACTGGGGCTGGAGGGCCAAGTTCTGGAGGGCGCCGACGTGCCCCGGCTGCTGAGGCTGCAAGCCGCGCTGGACGAGCAGGAGTCGCGCTTTGCCCGCTCGGCGGACCTACTGAGCCTGGAACTGGCGCTGACCCACGCCCTGCTCGCGGCGGATGGGGGCGGGGGCAGTGGGGCCCCCGCCGGAGCCGCCGCCGCGCCCGCCGTTCCCGCCTACGTGACCGGGCGCC
>NZ_JASNGB010000161.1 GCF_030271215.1 Deinococcus rhizophilus
CGGGGCCGCGCCCGCATCGCCGCCCGCTTCGGCGCGTGCCGGGCGGCCCACAACGCCCTCCACGGCGGCTCGCCCCTCGCGCTGGGGTCGAGTGTGGAGACGCGCGGGGTGTGCTGCATCGGACCGATCCCGATTCCCTTCCGCTGCGGGTAAGGCTCCCGGCCATCCGGCCGATGCCCGCCCGGACGCAGGCTGTCAGGCTGGGGCGAATGTTCACCCTCACCCTGCGCGAGCGTCAGCCTGCCGACTTCCCCACCCTCCACCGCTGGCTGCACGCCGAGCCGGACCCGGAGTGGAAACGGTGGGACGCGCCTTACTTCCACTCTGCCCGTCCCGCCTCTCCCCTGTCGCTGGCCGAGTTCAGCGAACGGGCGCAGGCCGAACCGCCCTCGCCCCACCGCCGGGTCATCGCGCTGGATGGCGAGTGCATCGGCATGGTGACCCGCATGGAGGAGGCCCCGGCGGGCGGCGGCTGGTGGGACCTCGGCGTGCTGCTCTACGACCCGGCCCACTGGGGCGGCGGGCTGGGAACGCGGGCGCTGGACCTGTGGACGGACGCGACCTTCCGCGAGACGGACGCGCATGTCCTCACGCTAACCACCTGGGGCGGCAACGAGCGCATGATCCGGGCCGCCGCGCGGGTGGGCTACCGCGAGTGCGGGCGGGTGCCGGAGGCGCGGGTGTGGGCGGGGCGGCGCTGGGACAGCGTGCGGCTGGGGCGGCGGCGGGGGTGGGAGACTGGAAGGCATGAACGTGTCCATTCGCCCGGCCCAGACCTTTGACGCGGCCTTTGCCGCCCCGCTGATTCAGGAGGCCACCCGGCGGGTGGGCCAGCACCTGACAGGCACCACGAACGACGAGGACGCCGCGCACGTCATCGCGGAGTTCTTCGTGGGCCGGGGCAACCGCCTGAGCTTCACGCACGCGCTGATCGCGGAGGGCGGGGGCCGTCCCCTGGGGGTCGCCGTGCTGTATCCCGGCGAGTTCGCCGAGGCCCTCGACCACCCCTTCCGCGAGCACCGCCGCCTGCTGGGGCTGGACCCCGCCATTCCCACCGAGGCGCGGGCGGGCGAGCTGTACCTCGACACCCTCGCCACGGTCGCCGAGGCGCGGGGGCGGGGGGTGGGCACGGCGTTGCTCGGAGCCTGCGCGGAACGGGCACGGTTCCTCGGCCTCCCGCTGACCCTGCTGGTCGAGGACGGCAATCCGGCGGCGCGGCTCTACGCCCGCAGCGGCTTCGTGCCGGTGGGGCGGCAGGACCTCGCGGGGCACGCCTACACGCGCCTGGCCCGGCACCCGGACGCCGGATGACCCCCGACCCTATACTCCGCGCCGTGACCCCTGCCCCGGCTTCCCGCCTGGTCACGCTGCGCGACCGCCGAGCAGCCGACCTGCCCACCCTGACCCGCTGGCTCACCGACCCGGGGGCCGAGTGGCGGCGCTGGGACGCGCCCTACTTCCCGGCGGCGAGCACCACCCGCACGATGCGGGCGTATGCCGAGTCTCTCGCGGCCTCCTCCCCCGACGCCGACGAACAGGTCATCGACGTGGACGGCGTGGTGGTGGGCATGGTCAACCGCTCCGAGGAGGAGCCGCAGGGGGGCGGCTGGTGGGACCTCGGCATCCTGATCTACGACCCGGCGTACTGGGGGGGCGGCGTGGGCACCCGGGCCCTGGCCCTGTGGGTGCAGGACACCCTGGACTGGACCGACGCGCACGTGCTGACCGTGACCACCTGGGGCGGCAACCACCGCATGCTGCGCCTGGGTGCCCGGCTCGGCTTTCGCGAGTGCGCCCGCGTGCGGCAGGCGCGGCTGTGGGAGGGCGTGCGCCACGACAGCGTGCAGCTGGACCTGCTGCGGGGCGAGTGGCGCGGGCTGCCCCAGCCATGAGTCCCCGGCCATGACCAGGAAACAGCCCCGCCCCACCCGCGAGGCACCCCTGACGCCGCCCGGTTTCCTGGCGACCCAGGACCTCAAGGAACGCGGCTGGACGCCGGGCCTGATTCGCAAGTTCCTGGGCGAACACGACCTGACCCGCCCCAACGGCCTGAAGATGGGCCGCCGCCGCCTCCCGCCCGTCAAGCTCTACCGCGAGGAACGGGTGCTGGACGCCGAGCGCCAGGAGCCCTTTCTGGTCGGTCAGGCCCGCGCCGCCGACGCCCGCGCCCGCGCCGAACGCGCCCGCGAGGAAAGGGCCGCGAAACGGGCCGCCCTGCTGGACGCCGCCGCCGGAGGCTACCGGCCCGTCGTCCACCCCGAGCCGCTGCGCAAGGGCTCGGTCCGCAAGGCCCGCGAGCCGTACCTGCCGGGGCTGGAGGCCACCCTCTCGCGCCTGATGAACGAGATCGGCAAGGTCACCCCCCGCGAGGAAGCCGAACTCCGCGCCCGCCTGCTGGAGCGGCTGCACATGGCCCTCGCCGCCACCTATCCCTGGTACCCGGCCCCCCAGGAGAAGAAGCCCCCCAGCCGCGAGGCGAAACCCAGCGACTGGCGGGAGTGGGACTGGGACTGATACGGACTCCGATGGAATCGTTGACGAAGTGATTCCATCCGAGCGGAGGCGAGGAGGAGAAAGGGCGGGTTCCGGGAGAGGGATTTCCTTCCGGTGGTGTCCCGGAAGGAAAGGAATTGGACGGAATCCGTATGAGGGGCGGCCAGCTTCCAGCGGCCAGCCGCCAGCCAGCGACAAAAAAGCCCCAGCCGAAGCCGAGGCCTCCCGGTCGTGCGGACGACTTACTTCAGCGTCTCCACCGCCCGCCGCAGGATCGCGTCCCCGGCGAGGTCCACGGTCGCCTCGCCCTGCACGGCGGAGCGCACCGGGCGCTTGACCTCGGCGGTGTAGGTGAACTTGCCCTCCTTGTCGGCGGTGACGGTCACGGGCTTGCCCTCGACGGTCAGGGTGACCCTGGCGTTCGGGGTCAGGCCGCTGCCGCTGAAGTTGAAGGGGGTGGCGTTCAGGGTGTCGGCCACGGCCACGTCGGGCGTGATGCCCTTCTTGTGGATCTCGCGGCCCGAGGGCGTCAGCCACGCGCTGTTCACGATGGCGACCTTGCCGCCGTCCACGGTGTTCACCGGAATCTGCGCGACGCCCTTACCGAAGGTCTGCTCCCCGATCACGGTCGCCCGCTTCAGGTCCTGCAGGGCGCCCGCCACGACCTCGCTCGCGCTGGCGCTGTTCTTGTTCACCAGTACGACGAGCTTGCCCGTGTAATCGGTCGGTCGGTTGCTGGCGCGGCCATAGACCTGGGCACGGCCCGTGCGGTCCTTCAGGCTCACGATGGTGCCCGATCCCAGGAACTGGTCAGCCACGTCCACGCCCGCGTTGAGCAGGCCGCCGCCGTTGTTGCGCATGTCCAGAATCAGCTTCTGCACGCCCTTTTGCTTCATGGAGGCGACCGCCGCGCGGAACTGGTCACTGACCTTCTCGTTGTAGAAGGTGTTCAGGGCGATGTAGCCGATATTGCCGGGCAGGATGGTCTGCTCCACATCCACGATGGTGACCTTGCGGCGCTCCATCTTGACCGTGTAGGGCTTGCCGTTGCGGGCAAAAGTCACGTTGACGGTGCTGTTCACGGGACCGCGCACCAGCCGCACGATCTCGTTGAGCTTGGCGGTCATCACGTCGGTGTCCCCAATCTTGACGAACACGTCCCCGATCTGCACGCCGTTATCGGCAGCGGCCTGACCCTTGTACACATTCTCGATCTTGCCGCCCGTGCCGTCGGGGTTGGCAGCGGTCAGGGTCACGCCGATGCCGCCGAACTCGCCCTGAAGGTTCTGGGTGTCGATGGCGGTGTCGGCGGGTTCGGAGTAGTAGGTGAACTCGTCGTCGAGGCTGCCGAGCGCCCCGTTGATCGCGCCGCGCAGCACCTTTTCCTGGTCAATGGGGTAGAGGTACGAGCGCTGAAGTTCGCCCAGTACCTGGAGGAAGGCCCGGCCCGTCTCCGAGCGGGTGAGGTCGGCCTGGGTGTAGCCGCCGAGCTGCGCGTAGCCGACGGCGGCGGTCGCGGCGAGGGACCCCGCCACCAGCATCATGCGTTTCCGGTTCACCCGCGCAGGATAGTGCGCCGGGTGAAGGGGATTTGAGGGCGACCTCACCCACTGCCGCTTCCCGCCGCTGCTCTGCGCCCGGCCGGAGGCTGGGCTATGCTGGGCCGCGAGCATGACCAGCCTGTCTTCCTTTTCCCGTGGCCGCGTCCCCGGAGGCCCCGGCGCGTGATCGTCTTTCGCAACGTGAGTCTCGCGTACCCGGCGAGCGGGGCACTGGCCCTCGACGACCTCAATGTCCGGATTCACAAGGGCGAATTCGTGTACCTCGTGGGGCACTCCGGCGCAGGCAAGAGCAGCTTCATGAATCTGGTGCTCAAGCGGGCGCTGCCCAGCCGGGGCGAGGTGCAGGTCGCCGGGGAACCGCTCTCGCGCTACCGGGGCCGCCGCACCGCGCTGCTGCGCCGCCGCATCGGGACCGTCTTTCAGGACAACCTGCTGCTCGAGCACCTCAGCGCCTACGACAACGTGGCCTTTACCCTGCAGGTGACCGGCGTTCCAGGCCGCGAGTGGCCTGCCCGCGTGGGCACGGCGCTGCGGACGGTGGGGCTGGAGGGCCGCGCCGACGCCCGCCCGGTGCAGCTCTCGCAGGGCGAGCAGCAGCGGGTCGCCATCGCCCGCGCCATCGTCGCCGACCCGCCGCTGCTGCTGGCCGACGAACCCACCGGCAACCTCGACCCCGACCACGCCCGCGAGGTGCTGCGGGTGCTGCAACACGTCAACCTGCGCGGCACCACGGTGGTCCTCGCCACCCACGCCCGCGACCTCGTGGAGACCTTCCGCCACCGCACCCTGACCCTGCGCCAGGGGCGGCTGGTGCGCGACGACGCGGCCGGGGGATACGCGTTGTGAGCGGTGCTGGCGCAGTTCTGCCCCTCCCCCTTCAGGGGGGAGATCGGGTGGGGGTGACCGGGCCGGGCACCCCAAGGCCAGAAGAAGGGGACAGGCCACTCTTTCCCCCCCTCTGGAGGGTCCGGTGACCTACCACTTCCGTCAGGCCCTGCTCGCCATGCGCGGCAACCTCACCGCCACGCTGGGCACGCTGACCACCATGACGCTGACGCTGCTGATGCTGGGCGGGGTGCTGCTGCTCACGCTGAACGTCAACCGCACGCTGGAGGGCCTGGAGTCGCAGGTCGAGGTGGCGGCCTTTCTGGAAGGCGAGGCGGACGGGGCGGCGCTGCTGAGACAGGTCGAGGCCCTTCCCGGCGTGCGCGAGGCCCAACTGGTGCCCAGCGAGGCCGTGCTGGCGGAGATGACCCGCGACTATCCCTCCACCGCCGAGGCCGCGAAACTCGTCGGCAACCCCTTTCCCGACACGCTGCGGGTGCGGGTGGGCCGGGTGGAGGACTCGCGCCCGGTGGCCCAGGCGGTGGAGAGGCTGCCTGGCGTCGAGGACGTGGAATACGGGGCCGGGTACGTGGACCAGGCGGTGCGGACGCTGACCACCGTGCGGGCGGCGGGCTACGGACTGGTGGCGCTGCTGTTCGCGGGCACCCTGCTGAGCATCCTCAACGCCGTGCGGGTCGCCATGTACGCCCGCCGCCGGGAGATCAGCGTGATGCGGTTGCTGGGGGCCACGCGCGGCTTTATCCGCACCCCGCACGTGATCGAGGGTGTGCTGCTGGGCACCCTGTCCTCGGCGCTCGCGCTCGCGGTGCTGGCGCCCGGCTACCTCGCGCTGGCCGAGCGGGTGGCCGCGTTCGCGCCCGTCTTCCCGGTCGTGCGCGACCAGGGCACGCTGCTGCCGCTGCTGGGCGCGGTGGCGATGCTAGGCATCCTGACCGGGCTTGCCGGGAGCCTCTTTGCCACCCAGCGGTATCTGCGGGAGCTGGAGTGATACGCATTCCGTTTGTTTCGTGTACAAGTCGGGACAGCACCGGCTTGCCCACTTCACGACCGGAACGCGTTCCTTTCCTTCTCCCTCTGCTGCGCAGCTTTGCAAATCCGGTCGGATTTCCGGGTGTTCAGGGCACCCTTCAATCGGAATCCGTATGAGAAGAAACCCGCGCTGGCCGGTCCTCGTCCTGCTGTCGGCGGCGCTGCTGGCCGAGGCGCAGGAGACCAGCGAGCGCTTGCAGCAGCTTCAGCGCGAACTCTCGCAGCAGCGGCGGCTGGGTGCCGAGCAGGGCCGCGAGCTGGCGGAATTGCGGGGCAACATCGCCCGCCTGTCCGCGCAGGGCCGCGAGACGCTGGGGCGGCTGGAGACCCTGAGCACGCGGATCGCCGAGCTGGAAAACGAGGTGGCGGCCCTCGCCCGGCAGGTGCAGGGGGCCGAGCGCGAGCTGGCCGAGACGACAGCGGCGGGCAAGGTAACCCAGGCCCGCGTGACCCGCCTGCAGGCCGACCTGCGCGAGCTGCTGGACGCCCTCTACCGCGAGCGCAGCGGGCAGTACCTGCGGCTGCTGTCGCAGTCGGGCAGCCTCTCTGACCTGCTGATCCGGCTGCGCTACGCCAACCTCTCGGGCGAGCAGCACGTCGCGGTGCTGGAGACCCTGCGCGGTGAGGTCCGCACGCTGGAGACGCAGCGCGAGCGGCAGGCCGTCCAGAAAGCCACGCTCGAAGGGTTGCAGGCCCGGCAACTGGCCCGGCTGGAAGAACTGCGGGGCAGCCGCGCCGAGACGGGCCGCCTGCTGGCCGAGCTGCGCCGCGACGAGCAGGGCCAGCGTACCCTCGCCGCCCGCACCCGCGCCCAGCAGGCCGAAACCGCCCGCACCATCGACCAGCTGGTCGGCGCAGTGGTCAAGGAAAAGGCCCGGCTGGAGGCCGAACGCCTGCGGAAGCTGGAGGAAGAACGCCGCCGCCGCGAGGCCGAGCTGCGCCGCATCCGGGCAGAGCGCGAGCGGGCGAGGGTGGAAGCCGAGCGTCTGGCCCGCATCCGCGCCGAGCAGGAACGGCAGGCCCGGCTGGCCCGCGAACGCGCCGAGGCAGAAGCGAAGGCCAGGGCGGAGGCCGAGGCGAGAGCCAGGGCCAGGGCCGAGG
>NZ_JASNGB010000162.1 GCF_030271215.1 Deinococcus rhizophilus
GGGTTGCCCACCAGCGCGTTCGCCAGCCGCAGGGCCACCGGGTCCGCCGCCCCACCCCCCGGCACGCCCAGCGCCAGGGCCCGCCGCCCCGCGTCCTGCACGGTGGTCTGGAGGCCGGGGCGCAGCACCTCAAGCACGTCGCTCCTCAGACGGACTCCGATGGAATCGCTGACGAAGTGATTCCATCCGAGCGGAGGCAAGAAGGAGAGAGGGCGGGTTCCTGGGGAAGGAAAGGAAGTGGACGGAATCCGTATCAGGCATCGGCCGCCATGAACCGCACCCGGTCGCCCGGCCCCCACAGCACGGGTTCTGGCCGCCCCAGGTCGAACAGGGGCGTGTCCGTGTGGCCCACGACCCGCCAGCCTCCCGGTGTCTCGCGCGGGTAGACGCCCGCCCACGGCCCGCCCAGCGCCACGCTGCCCGCCGGAACCCGCTCGCGGGGGGTGGGGAGCCGGGGCATCTGGAACTGCGGCGGCAGCCCGGTCAGAAAGGCGAACCCCGGCGTGAAGCCCAGAAAGGCCACCGTGAGGGTCACGCCCTCCAGCGCCCGGATGAAGCCAGCCTCGTCCAGCCCCACCTGCCCGGCGCACCAGCCCAGGTCCGGCCCCCCGAACGTGACGGGAAGGAGGTGCAGGCGTCCCGGCGCGGCCTCCAGCGACCGCACTCCCGCCAGCCGCTCACGCAGGGCCGCCGCGAGCGCCTCCGGACCCGTGGTCAGCGGGTCGTACAGCACCGTCAGCACGTCCAGCGCGGGCACGGTCTCGCGCACGCCGGGCAGGGGCCGCGCCGCGAGGCTGGCCCGCAACCCCGGCGCGAGGACCGAGCGCACGATCAGGGCGGCGTCTCCCAGCGGGGTGATCTCGGTGGGCGGGCCGGATATGGGCGGGCCGGGCGTGGGCAGGCCAGACATGCCGCATGATCCCACGCGGGGCCGCTAGGCTGGTCGGCATGACCCCCGGCGAAGCCCCCTCCCGCCACCACCCCAGACACTTCCGCGCCCTCGCCGTGCAGCCGCACTGGAGCACCGGGGATTTCACCAGCGCGGACGCGTTCCGGGCCTGGCTGCGCGGGCAACTGGAGATGAGCAGGCCCCACCTCGCCCCGGACCGCCCCAACCTCGTCGTGCTGACCGAACTCAACGGGCTGCCGCTGGTGCTGCGCGGGGTCCCGGTCGCGGCGCGGGCGGGCACCTTCGAGCGGGCGGCGCTGCTTCTCTTTCTGCGTCACCTGCCCCGCGCCCTGCCGGTGCTGCTGCGCGAGCGCGTCTCGCCCATCCGGGCGCTGCAACTCGCCCTGAGCGCGGAGAATGCCCGCCTGTACCTGGAGACCTGCCGCGACCTCGCCCGCGAGTACGGGGTGTACCTCTGCTGCGGCTCTACGCCCATGCCGCGCCTGCGGCTGGAGGGGGGGCGCGTGCACCGCGGGCCCGGCGTGCTGCACAACGAGACGGTGCTGATAGACCCGCAGGGCGACCTGATCGGCGTGGCCGACAAGGTCCACCTCACTCCTGCCGAGGAAGCCGGGGGCGTGGACCTCACGCCGGGACCGCTGGAGGAGTTGCGGGTCTTTCCCACCCCCGTCGGCGACCTGGGGGTGGCGATCAGCCTCGACGCCTTCCGCGAGGACGTGATCGGGCAGCTGGAGGCGGGCGGCTGCACCGTCCTGCTGCAACCCGACGCCAATGGCGCCCCCTGGACCAGTCTGGAGGGGCTGCCGCCCGACCCCGCCAACGTGCGCGACCAGCCCGTCGCCTGGCTGGAGTCGAGCTGGCAGACCACCACCGGGGGCCGTTCGATTCGCTACGCGGTCAACCCGATGGTGGTGGGCAACCTGCTGGACCTCACCTTCGACGGCCAGAGCGCGATCACCGGCCGCGCCGAGGACGCCCCCGAACTCCGGTCCTACGCCCTGACCGGGCCGCGCCCCGGCTTCCTCGCCCTGCTGCCCTGGGTGGAGGAGGGCGAGCCGGGGCGCCTGCGGGCTGCCGGGCGAGAGCGGGCGGCGGGCAGCGGCCATCCCTGGGAGAACCGCTACCGCACGGGCGTGCTGCATGCCGACCTGACCCTGCCTCCCGCCTGGCTTCCCGCCCCGCCGGGCACCCGGCACGAGGAGGCCCTGACCGCCCTGCTGCGCGGCGAGGCGGCCTGGCCCCGGCAGGGTCCCGGCTGGCGGACTGTGGCCCTGGGCGCGGCGCTGCTGGGGCTGGCCTGGCACGTTCAGCGGCGCAGGCGTTGACAATTTCCGGGGAGGGTGCCTATACTTCCTTTCGCGCTTGAGAAGGTTCCCCCGGGAACAGGTCGGGAGCGCCCCGCCGCAAGGGGGGTTGGCCGAGTGGCTGAAGGCAACGGTCTTGAAAACCGTAGTGGGGCAACCCACCGGGGGTTCGAATCCCTCACCCCTCGCCATCCAGCCAAGCATGACAATCTGGTGCCCTTCTGGAGAGATGGGTGAGCGGCTTAAACCAAGCGTTTGCTAAACGCTCGTAGGGGTTATTCTCTACCGCGAGTTCGAATCTCGCTCTCTCCGCCAAGCACCACCCGGCACCATCCACACGCATGTGCCCGTAGCTCAGCTGGATAGAGCGTCTGACTACGGATCAGAAGGCCAGGGGTTCGAATCCCTTCGGGCACACCACCAGGAAAGTCCGCCGCAAGGCGGGCTTTTTTCGTTTCTGGCCCAGATCGCCCGCCTCCATTGCCCCGCCCTGAGGCCAGGGTCAGGCGCCCGAGCGCCGCGCCCGCTTCTCGGCCTCGATGGCCCGCTGAAGGTCCTGAATCTGCCGCAGGTAGCTGAGCTGCTCGCCCGGCGTGGCCGCCGACATCTGCTGCTTGAGCAGGTCGACCTCGGCCCGGAGAAAGTCAATGCTCCGGCCGACCTGAATGTCGTCGACCGCCACCGCTGCGTAGGCGGCGACCCGTTGCTCGTACAGCTCATTGGTGGCGCGGGAATGGGCACCGGGGTCGCGGCCCTCGAACATCAGGCGGATCAGGAGCTGCTCCTCGGGCTGGCCCCGGAACACTTCCAGAATGTCGTCGGGGCTCCGGGCTCCCTGCGCGGCCAGCATGACCTTGCGGACAGACTCGTTGCGCCACGGCGTCGTGCCGTCGAGCTTGGCAAGCAGCGACGGATCGACCAGCAACTGCCGCAGCAGCGAGAGTTCGCGGTCTTCCTCGGTGCGGACGGTGCTCATGCCCGCGAGGTGGGTGTCGGTCAGGGTCCGCCGCCGCGCCTTGCTGCCGATCCACTCGGTCAGCCGCGTCTCGTCCATCTGCAGTCTGGAACAGAGCAGCGACCGGATCCGGCGTGCGCTGGAACTCACCTCGTCGTAGGCGTCCTGAATCTGCATGCGGGGCAGCAGTTCTGTCAGGATGGCCCGTTTGCCCTCCGGGGTGGAGCGGTCATGCTTGGCGATCACGCTGCTGACCCGGTAGTCCACCTCGTCCAGCCCACTCGCCAGCGCCTCGCGGATGCCCGCCTCGTCCCCGGCGAGCAGGGCGTCGGCGGGGTCCTTGCCGCTGGGCACGCTGGTCGCCCGCACCCGGAACTTGGCGCCCAGCACCTGATCCAGCCCCGAGAGGGTGGCCTTGAGTCCGGCCTCGTCCCGGTCGAACATCAGGACCAGGCTCGAGGCCCCCAGCCGTTCGAGCAGCGCCGCGTGTTCGGCCGTCAGCGCCGTGCCCAGGCTGGCGACCGCGCCCGTGAAGCCGTGCTGGTGCAGGGTGATCACGTCCATGTACCCTTCCACGACGATCAGCTCGCTGCCGCCCTTGAGGGTGGGCCGCACCTTGTCCAGCCCGTACAGCACCTCGCCCTTGTGAAACGCCTCCGTCTCGGGCGTGTTGAGGTACTTGGGTTTGCTGTCGTCCAGCACCCGTCCCCCGAACCCCACCAGGCGGCCGAGGTGGTCGCGAATCGGAAACATCACCCGCCCCCGGAACCGGTCGTAGACCCGGCCCGACTCGGGATTCTCGCTGAGCAGCCCCGCCTCCAGCAGCT
Organism: Deinococcus rhizophilus; assembly: GCF_030271215.1. GTDB lineage: Bacteria > Deinococcota > Deinococci > Deinococcales > Deinococcaceae > Deinococcus > Deinococcus rhizophilus. The sequence continues at coordinate 3,997 of NZ_JASNGB010000162.1, forward strand.
GCCGCTCGGTGAGGTTCCGAGCCCGCGCCCGCTTGAGCAGGCCGTCCCAGGAGTCCGGGGCGTACCCCAGCTCGAAGGCTTCTAGGGTCGCGTCGGTCAGTCCCCGGCGCCGCAGGTAGTCCAGGGCAGGGCCGGACAGCTGTTCGCGGAAGTAGTCCAGCGCAAAGGCGTTGACGTCGTACAGGTCGCGGCTGCTGCGTTCGCCGTAGCGGGCCTCGACCTGAATCCCGGCCCGGTCCGCGAGTTGCCGCAGTGCGTCCCCGAACTCCAGGTTCTCGACCCGCTGCACGAAGGCGAAGACGTCACCGCCCGCCTTGCAGCCGAAACAGTAGAAGTACCCCTGCTCGGTGTCGACCTGAAAGCTGGGGCTCTTTTCCTTGTGAAAGGGACACAGCCCCTTCAGGCGGCTCTTTCCGGCCGGTGAAAGGCGCACATGTTCCCCGATGACGTCCGCGATATTCAGCCGCGCACGCACGTCTTCCTTGGTTCCCATGTGACCCCTCACCCCCTGCTCTCGCCGTCGGTCGCGGCGGTAGGGGGTCAGTGTACGCCCCCCGGCCTTGCTGTGCCAAGCGCCAAAAAGGGTGTGGTAGACGTGGTTTTTCTGCATAAACCCGGCGGCGGCGTGCCGCACGGCCTTTCCGCCCCGTCCGTGGCCCGGGAGATGATTGGGGGGGCCCCCGGGCCTGGTCCTGACTGCCGCCGCCACGGTCTGCGCCCCGGCGTGGGGGTAGGGTGGAGGGACCCGCCCATGCCTCCGCTCGGTGCTCCTCCCACCTACAGCACGCCCGCCACGCTGGGTCTGGCGCTGCTGGCGATCCTCACGTTCCTGTGGCACTTCACGCTGGGGGCGCTGGCCTACGCGGGCAGCGGGCGGTATCCCGGCCTCGCCCTGCTGCTGCTCTCGGGGCTGCTGCTGGTTTACGGGGTCCTGACCCTGATCCGCTACGCCGAGGCCCGCGACGCCATGAACGACCCCCAGCCCCGCGCTGCGATGTACGCCACCCCCCACGAGAGCCGGGTTCCGCTGGTCGGTCTGTGCCTCGCCGGGCTGCTGGTGCTGGCCGACGCCGCCTTCGCGCTCTCCGGGCAGCTTCCGCCCTGGCACCTGGCGGGGCTGCTGCTCTCAGCGCTGCTTGCCCGGCAGGCGTTCCGGATTCGGCCGCCCGCCGGGGACGACTGATAGGAATTCCCGATAAAAGGTGCACTGCTCAGCCTGGGCACCCGAGCGGCGCGAGCGGGAGAAGACACAGGTTGTGCAGTACGGAGCCGCAAGAGGCGCTTTCCCGATGGTTACGCAGGTTGAGTGGGTTCCGTCTGGCCGGGCCTCCAGCAGAGAAAAAAGGGTGGGCCAGGAAGGGCGCAGGGCCAAAAAAATGGAACCCGGTGAGGGGTTCCGTGGGGAGGGTGCGGAAGGAAAGCCGCTTAGAAGCGGAACTTCACCCCGGCCGCGATGGAGCTGTTGGTGGTGTTCGAGCCGTCGAAGTAGAACTGCTGACGGGCTTCCCCGAAGAGGGCCACGCGGTCGATGATGCGGTAGTCCACTCCCACGAGCAGCTCGCCGAAGGTGGAGCCCCGCTCGAGGTTGTAGCCGCCGCCCGCGCCCAGAATGCCGTCGGCGCGGTTGAAGGTGCCGCGGTAGGTGGCCAGGGCGCTGATGCTGTTGCCGGGGGTCTCGCCGCGCACGCGGAAATCACCCGTGACGCGCAGGCCCAGGCTGCCGATCAGGGCGTCGTTACCGACCATCACGCGCACCATCGAGCCGACATTCTGCTGGAGGATGTTGTAGTACGACACCCCGATGTAGTTTCCGTAACGCAGCGCCTCGACGGGGGGCACATAGGAAACGCCGGGTTCGCCGCGCTCGCCCTGCGGGCCCGTTGCTCCGGTTTCTCCGGCAGGACCCTGCGGCCCGGCAGCGCCCACCGCTCCTGCGGGGCCCGCCGGACCCTGCGGACCTGCCGGCCCCTGAGCGCCGGTCGCGCCCGTCTCGCCCTGGGGACCCTGAGGACCGGCGGGGCCCTGGGGACCCGTTGCCCCGGCCGCGCCCGTCCCGCCTGCCGGGAGGTTGGCGATGGCCGCCTGCAGCTCGGCAATCTGGGCACGCAGCTCCTCGATGGCGGTGTTCTGGGCGGCCACCTGGGCACGGAGCTGCTCCAGCCCGGTCAGCGCTTCTTGCAGGCCCTGGCGCAGGGTCTGGAGTTCAGCCGGGTTGAAGGTCGTCTGGTTGGCGGGAAGCTGCGCGATCAGGCGGGCAAGCACCTGCGCGACCTCCTGACGGGTGGCGGCCTGGCACCAGTCGAATTGCCCGTCGGGATAGCCGATGAAGAGCCCCCGCTGGGTCACGAGTTCGATGGCGGCTTGTGCCCAGGTGCCCGGCGTGCAGGCCACGACGGGCACCTGGGTCACGGGTGTGACCTGGGGGGTCACCGGGGTCAGGGGTGTAGTGGTGGTGGGCGCGGAGCCGCTGCCCCCCGCGAGGGCCGTGCCGAGCGCCATCAGGAGGCTGGTCGAGAGCAGGGTCTTTTTCATGGGTTCTCCTTGGAAATGGGGCCGCCGCGATAAGGCTGAACTCCCGGTCGTNAGTGGTGGTGGGCGCGGAGCCGCTGCCCCCCGCGAGGGCCGTGCCGAGCGCCATCAGGAGGCTGGTCGAGAGCAGGGTCTTTTTCATGGGTTCTCCTTGGAAATGGGGCCGCCGCGATAAGGCTGAACTCCCGGTCGTCGGGTGTATTGCGTCACAATTTACTCATCTTCATGCCCCTGAACCTGCTCTCAGGGTCTTCATAGAGGGTTCAGTGTTTTGTCGAAAATCTCCTATTGCCGGGAACCGGGACAGGGCAGAGGGAGACGCGGAGTCTCTGGTGACGGTCTGATCTCGCAGAGCCTATAGCCCTGGTTCTGCAGCCACGCCCAGGTCGGCCGTTGCTGCCCTCTCCCTGGCCGCCTCTGTGTACGGGGTATTCACGGCACGCTCAGTACCTGACAGGTTGAGGGAAATGGCGTCCAGGACGCAGA
>NZ_JASNGB010000163.1 GCF_030271215.1 Deinococcus rhizophilus
GGGCACGGCTGGCCCACGCGCTCAGCGGCAGCGGCGCGGGCGCGGCACTGGGTGGAAGAGGCGCGGGCACCGCCACACGGGTGCCGCTGCGCGGACGGGTCTGGAGGTAGCCCTCGGCCTCCAACTGCTCCAGCGCGTCCACCAGCGTGTTGCGCGACACCCCCAGCCGCCCGGCGAGGGCACGGTGCCCCGGCAGCCGGGTGCCCTGCGGCAAGGTGCCTGCCACGATCACCCCCCGCAGGGTGCGGGCGACCCGCGCGTGCAGCGCCTCGCCGGGCAGGGACGGGGGCAACTCGGCGGGCAGCCCGGCCTCCCCCCTCACGGCCGGGCGAACTCCCGCTCCAGCCACGCCGGGTCGCCCCCCTCGGCGGCGAGGGCCTGTCCCGCCAGCATAAGGAAGCGGTCGCGGGCGGCTTCAGCCTCCTGCGGTGTCACGCCGTGCGCGGCGGGGTCCGCCAGCACCCCGCGCAGCAGGCCAAAGACGGGCGCGTCGGGGTAGAGGGTGCCCGCGACCGTCACGTCGGTTGTCCACTTCAGGAGGTAGTCCAGCGCGTAGGGGCCGGGTTCCAGCACGCAGCCGCCGGGATAGGGGATGCGGCCGGGAGCACGGAAGGCGATGGCCGGAGTCGGGGACGTCATCCCCGCATGATGCCCTCCTCATGTCGGCCCCCGCCGTGATGCCCGCCGCCTATCATGGCCCCCATCATGGACAGCGACCTGCTGCGGGCCTACGAGGCCGCCCTGCCGAAGTACGAGCGGCTGCGGGACGCGGTGGTGGACCACACGACCCGGCTGCTCGCCCGGGAGGGCCTCAAGATCCACCACATCACCGGACGGGTGAAAAAGCCCGCCAGCCTCGCGGACAAGCTGCGGCGCAAGCCGGGGCGTTACGCGCAGCTCGCGGACGTGACCGACCTCGTGGGCGTGCGGGTGATCACCTATTTCGCCAGCGACGTGGACGTGGTGGCCCGCCTGATGGAGCAGCACCACCTCGTGGACTGGCACAACTCCAACGACAAGTCGCGCATGCACGACCCCGACCGCTTCGGGTACCTCGGCGTCCATTACGTCCTGCGGGCCGAACCCGACCTCGTGCCCGAGCTGCCCGGCCTGACCTACGAGGTGCAGATCCGCTCGATCCTCCAGCACGCCTGGGCCGAGATCGAGCACGACCTGGGCTACAAGAGCCGCGAGGCCGTGCCGCGCGAGGTCCGCCGCCGCTTCTACCGCCTCGCCGGGCTGCTGGAGATGGCCGACGAGGAGTTCATGGCGCTCGACCGCCTCAGCCGCGACTACGCCGCCACCCTGCCGGGCCGCGTCACGGAGGCGCCCGACAGCGTCTTTATCGACGCCCCCAGCATGACCTACCTGCTGGACGCTCCGCCCATCCGGGACCTCGACGCCCGCATCGCCGCCGAACTGGGCGTGCCGCTGCTCTCAGGCTGGACGGACCCCGAGCGCCCGCAGCGGCTGGCGAGCCTGCTGCACCACGTGGGCGTGCATTCGGTGGGCCTGCTGCACAAGGAACTGACCCGGGGCGGGGACGACGTGGTGCGCTTTGCCACGGCCCTGCTGCCCCAGTTGCGCGAGCTGTGGCGTCCGGCGGGTGGCCTGCGCCCCGGCTCGTGCGTGGTGAACTACGGCCTGCTGCGGGCCTGCGCCAACCCCGACACCGACCCCGCCGAGGTCGTGAACCTCCTTGACCTCAGCGGCTCGGCGGCGCAGATGGCGGACACGGTGCGGGCGGTGTACGCGCGGGAGATGACGCCGGGGGACTGACACGGACTCCGATGGAATCGCCTACGAAGTGATTCCATCCGAGCGGAGGCGAGAAGGAGAAAGGGCGGGTTCCGGGAGATGGATTTCCTTCCGGTGGTGTCCCGGAAGGAAAGGAACTGGACGGCAGTCCGTATGAGGGCGGCCCCTATCCCCGCCGCGCCCGGTACCACCGAATCAGCGCGTTCGTGCTCGAATCGTGCCGCAGCTCNCTGGACGGCAGTCCGTATGAGGGCGGCCCCTATCCCCGCCGCGCCCGGTACCACCGAATCAGCGCGTTCGTGCTCGAATCGTGCCGCAGCTCCGGCTCTGCCCCGGCCGTCAGCTCCGGCACGATCTGCCCGGCGAGCACCTTGCCGAGTTCGACCCCCCACTGGTCGAAGGAGTTCACGTCCCAGACCACGCCCTGCACGAAGACCTTGTGCTCGTACAGGGCGATCAGGGCACCCAGGACGCGGGGGGTCAGCCGCCCGGCCAGCAGCGTGTTCGTGGGGCGGTTGCCCTCGAAGACGCGGTGGGGGGCGAGTTCCGGCGAGACGCCCCCGGCCAGCACCTCCTCCCGCATCTTGCCGAAGGCGAGCGCCTCCGTCTGCGCGAACACGTTGGCGGTCAGCAGGTCGTGGTGGGTCGGTCCCCCCGCGGTGGGCAGCGGATTGAGGCTCTGCGCGAAGGCGATGAAGTCGCAGGGAATCAGCGTCGTCCCCTGGTGGATCAGCTGGTAGAAGGCGTGTTGCCCGTTCGTGCCCGGCTGGCCCCACACGACCGGGCCGGTGTCGTGGTCCACCTCCTGACCCCCCAGCGTGACGTGCTTGCCGTTGCTCTCCATGTCGAGCTGCTGGAGGTAGGCCGGGAAATACGCGAGGTACCCGTCGTAGGGCAGCACCGCGTGCGTCTGTGCCCCGAAGAAGTTGCGGTACCACACCCCCAGCAGGCCCAGCAGCACCGGCAGATTGGCCCCCAGCGGCGCGGTGCGGAAGTGCTCGTCCATGTCGTGGAAGCCCGCCAGCAGCTCGCGGAAGTGCCCCGGCCCCACCGCGATCATCAGCGAGAGGCCGATCGCGCTGCCGATGCTGTAGCGCCCGCCCACCCAGTCCCAGAAGCCGAACATGTGGGCGGGGTCGATGCCGAACCCCTGCACCGCCTCCGCGTTGGTCGAGACGGCGACGAAATGCCGGGCGACGGCGCTTTCGTCCCCCAGCCCGGCGATCAGCCACGTCCGCGCACTCGCCGCGTTCGCCATCGTCTCCTGGGTGGTGAAGGTCTTGGAGGACACGATAAACAGCGTCTGGGCCGGGTCGAGGTCGCGGGTCTTCTCCATGAGGTCGGTGCCGTCCACGTTGGAGACGAAGCGCAGGGTGAGGTTCCGGTCGGCGTAGAACTTCAGGGCCTCCGACGCCATCACCGGGCCGAGGTCCGAGCCGCCGATGCCGATATTCACGACATTGCGGATGGGCTGGCCCGTCGCCCCGCGCCACTCGCCGGAGCGCACCGCATCGGCAAAGGCCGCCATGCGGTCCAGCACCTCGTGGACCCCGGGCACCACGTTCTCGCCGTCCACCATCACCACCGCGTCCCTCGGTGCCCGCAGCGCGGTGTGCAGCACGGCGCGGCCCTCGGTCACGTTGAGGCGCTCGCCCGCGAACATCGCGTCGCGCTTCTGCTCCACGCCGACCTCCCGCGCGAGGTCCAGCAGCAGGCGCAGCGTCTTGTCTGTCACCCGGTTCTTGGAATAGTCGAGAAAGAGCCCGGCCCCCTGCGCGGTCAGCCGCTCGCCCCGCTCCGGGTCCGCCGCGAAGAGGTCGCGCAGGTGCAGGCCCGCGACCTCGGCGTGATGGGCCGCCAGGGCCTGCCAGGCGGGAAGCTGCGTTCTGGAGGGAGCCGGGCGGGGGGCGGGGTCGCTCATGGCGGGAGCATACCAGCGGTTCCCGGCGGGCTGGGAGAGCCGCTGTTGGGCGAAGGTTGGGGACGGGCGGGACTCCGGACGGGCCGCGTGACCTGGCAAGTGGCAAGCGGCTCCCTTCCCGGCCGCCCGCTCCCGGCTGGAAATCTGGCCCCCTTCCGCGCTTGAATGGCGGGCGATTCGTCCAGTTCAGGTTCTCCCCCCTTTCCCAAAGGAAGTGCCCCCCATGCCCCAGCCCTCTCCAGCCCAGCCCCTCCAGGACCGCGACGTGGTCATCGTCTCCGCCGTCCGCACGCCCATCGGGGCGATTCGCGGCTCGCTCTCCACCGTCCGCCCCGACGACCTCGCCGCCCATGTCATCCGGGAGGCCGTGGCGCGGGCGGGTGTGTCGCCGGACCTCATCGAGGAAGTGATCCTGGGCTGCGCGAACCAGGCGGGCGAGGACAACCGCAACGTGGCGCGGATGGCCGCGCTGCTCGCGGGCCTGCCCGACACGGTGGCGGGGCTGACCGTCAACCGGCTGTGCGCCTCGGGGCTGTCGGCGATCAACACGGCCGCCCGCGCCATCCGCAACGGCGACGGCGACGTGTACGTGGCGGGCGGCGTGGAGAGCATGACCCGCGCGCCCCTCGTGATGGGCAAGGGCACCCAGCCCTTCGCCAACGGCAACGTGACCGCCTATGACACGACGCTGGGCTGGCGCTTCCCGAACCCCGCGATGGAGGCCCTCTTCCCGCTGGAGGCGATGGGGGAGACCGCCGAGAACATCGTGCAGCGCAGCCGCGCCGGGGGCGTTGCGGGCGGCGAGATCACCCGCGAGGAGCAGGACGCCTTCGCGCTGGAGTCGCAGCGGCGGGCGGTCGCGGCCCTGAACGCGGGCACCTTCCGGGGGGAGATCGTGCCCGTGGAGGTGAAGGGGCGCAAGGGGGTGACGGTGTTCGACACCGACGAGCATCCCCGCGCCAGGCGCGACGGGGACACCTTCTCCCTCGCCACCGACGAGGCGACGCTGGCCGGGCTGAGGCCCGCCTTCCGCAAGGGCGGCAGCGTGACCGCCGGGAACGCGTCCGGCCTGAACGACGGTGCGGCGGCCCTCGTCCTGACCAGCGCGGGCAAGGCCCGTGAGCTGGGCATCCAGCCGCTCGCCCGCTGGGTGGGGGCGGCGTCGGCGGGTGTGAACCCGCGTGTGATGGGCCTCGGCCCGGTGCCCGCCACCCGCAAGCTGATGGAGCGGCTGGGCATGAGGCTGGGCGACGTGGACCTCGTGGAACTCAACGAGGCCTTCGCGGCGCAGGCCCTGGGCTGCATCCGCGAACTGGAACTGGACCCGGCGCGGGTCAACGTGAACGGCGGGGCCATCGCCCTGGGCCACCCCCTGGGCATGAGCGGGGCGCGGCTGGTGACCACCCTCACGCACGAGCTGCGGCGCCGGGGCGGGCGCTACGGCCTGGCGACCCTCTGCGTGGGCGTGGGCCAGGGCGAGGCGGCCCTGATCGAGCGGGTGGAGGCGTGATTCCGGTGCAGGACTTCCCCAGGAGGGCCGCAACCCGACTGGAAGGAGCAGGAACCGAGCGGTCACCGGGAAGGGAGGGGGCGGGGCGGTGCCCTTCCGTCCTGGCCCCGGACTGGACGGTGACCGCGTGAAGACGGTCCCGGTCCTCTCGCTGGAGGAAGCCGCCCGCCTCGTCAAACCCGGGCAGACCCTCCTCGTCGGCGGCTTCGGGATGACGGGCAACCCGGTTCACCTGATGCACGCGCTCGCGGAGACGGGGACGGGCGACCTCACCTATGTCGCCAACAACGTCTCCGAACCCGGCCTCAGCGGGGGGCGGCTGCTGCGCAACGGGCAGATCAGGAAGGCGGTCGGTTCCTACTTCACCTCCAACCCCGAAGCGGTGAAGGCGTACCAGGCGGGTGAGCTGGAGGTCGAACTGCTGCCGCAGGGCACCCTCGCGGAAGCGCTGCGGGCGGGTGGGGCCGGAATCGGCGGCTTCTACACGCCGACGGCGGCGGGGACCGTGATCGCCGAGGGAGCCGACGTGCGCGTGCTCAGCGGCCGGGAGATGGTCTTCGTGCCCGCCCTGCACGGCGACGTGGCGCTGCTGCGGGCGTGGCGGGCGGACCGGGCGGGGAACCTCCAGTACCGCCTGACCGAGCAGAACTTCAACCCGCCCATGGCCACGGCCGCCGACCTCGTGATCGTGGAGGTCGAGGAGATCGTGGAGGTCGGTGAGATCGCGCCCGAGCAGGTGCATACGCCGGGGCTGTACGTGGACTATCTCGTGCAGGCCAGCCTCACCCCCGACGACCTGGGCTCCAGCGCGGACGTGAAGGGCGGCGCGAAGAAGGTGGACCCGGCGCGGCTGCACATGGCCCGGCGGGCCCTGCAGGAACTGCGCCCCGGCGACGTGGTGAACCTCGGCATCGGGATTCCCACGCTGGTGGCGGACCTGCTCACGCCGGAGCACGGGGTGATCCTCCACACCGAGAACGGCATGCTGGGCGTCGGCCCGGCCCCCGAGGGCGGCGGCGCGATGGACTACCCGGTGAACGCGGGCAAGATTCCGGTGACCGCGCTCCCCGGCGCGAGCTACTTCGACTCGGCGGCCTCCTTCGGCATGATCCGGGGCGGGCATGTCGACGTGGCCGTGATGGGCGGCCTGCAGGTGGACGAGGCCGGAAATCTGGCGAACTGGGCGGTGCCCGGCAAGCCGCTGCTGGGCGTGGGCGGCGCGATGGACCTCGCGGGCGGTGCCCGCCGATTGATCGTCACCATGACCCACACCGAGCCGGGCGGCGCGCCCAAGCTGGTGCCTGAATGCACCCTGCCGCTCACCGCGCGGGGCCGGGTAGAGATGGTGATCACCGACAGGGCGGTCTTTGAGTTCCTGGAGGGGGAGCTCACCCTCACCGGGCTGATGCCGGGGGCCACGCTGGAGGAGGTCCGGGCGACGACGGCGGCGCGGTTCGCGGAGCGGGTGGCCGGGCCGACGATCTAGGCGGTCCTCCCAAAAAGGCCGTCTGGGAAAGCGCACCCAGGCGGCCTCTCTATCTCCCCGCCCCCAGCTGCCCCGCCAGCCACGCGGCCCCCTCGTCCACCGCTCCGGCGGGAACAGCGTGGCCGCCCTCCCACCAGCGCAGGTCCTTGGGGCCGGGGGCAGCGGCATACAGGCGCCCGGCCTGCTCGGGCCGGATCACCGGGTCGTGCCGCCCGTTGAGCATCAGCAGCGGGCGCGGCCCCAGTTTGCGGGCGGCC
>NZ_JASNGB010000164.1 GCF_030271215.1 Deinococcus rhizophilus
AACTCTTCACTTTGCGCTTCGTAGCAGCTTCCTTAAACCACCCCCCAGGTGCAGGCGTTGAACTTCGCCCCCGTGTAACGGCGGCAGGGTGGTCCGCCCCGCGTGCCACTGCGGGCCAATCCCCACCAGGCCGTAAGCCTGGACCTCCGCGCCCTCCAGGACGATGCCGCGGCGCCCTTCGAGGTAGGTGCCGAAGCTCTCTGCCGGGTCTGTCCGCCCAACCGACACCTGGCCGAAGGCGCGGGACGTCAGTGTGGTCCAGGTGGGTCCGGCGGCGGCCGTGGTGATCACGTCGAGGGCAACGTTCTGCCGGGCCAGCGAGGACATGAGGAGGTCGAGCTCGAGCCTTGACGGGGGCACGTGGTCCCACATCAGCAGGATCCTCGCCGGGCCACGCCGCGCCGCGTCAGAGAGCAGGGTGCCGGCCAGGGACACCGCGCGGACCAGGTCCACTGGACGGTGGGCGTGGTCCTCCGTCTGTCCGGTCAGGTCGCGGTGCAGCTGGCCTGAGGCTGAGATCAGGGCGACTGGGTGTGGGGCGTGGGGCGCCGCCTCCTGAAGGGACGCGAGCCCATCGTGCGCGGCGACCACTGCAAGGTTCAGCCGCCCTGGTCCGAGCGGGGTAACGGCCGGTGCCAAATCCAGGCGCACCACCTGTGAACTTTCCCGGGTGACTGTAAGCTGGGGTTGAAATTCCTGTTGAAGTGGCATCGGTGACCTCCATAGGCAAGGTAACCCGCTTCTGTTTTTCCGTCAGACGGAAACTCTGGACTACAGTGGGGACATGGACAAGGACGCCACGGCGCGGTTCCTCGGCGCATTCACGGAGGTCGAGCGCTACCTCGCCACCCGGCACGGTACCGGCGCACGTCGCGAGGAGTTCGGCACCCTGCTGGCCCGCGCGGAGCGGAGTGACCGGGCCATTCGCCCATACGCGGAAGACCTGAAAGGCTACGCCGACCTGCGTAACCTGCTGGTTCATCGGCGCCTCCGTGGCCGCTACCTGGCTGCAGTCGATGAGGAGGTGGCCGGGCATCTCGAGGGCATCGTGAGCATCCTTATGCAGGACAAAGACGTCTATAGCGTCTTCCGGCGCGAGGTCACCGTCGCGGAGGCGGACGCGCCGGTTGGGCACGCGCTCACGGTTATGTCCCGGGACAGCCTGTCGCAACTGCCGGTGTACCGGAACAGGGTCTTCGTGGACCTCTTGACAGCCGACACCGTCTCGCGGTGGCTGGGCGCGAACGTGGAGGGTGAGCTGGTCGACCTCACCGTTCCGGTAGGGGAAGTGCTGCCCCATAAGGAGAGCGTCGAGAAGTACGCTTTCGTTCCGAGAAGCGAACCGCTGCTCAGCGTGATCGAGGCGTTCGATGAGCACACCCGGCGGGGTGAGCGGCTCAGCGCCGTGCTCATCACCCAACACGGCCGGGCGACCGAGTACCTGCTGGGAATCGTCACCGCCTACGACCTGCCTCAGGCATTTGAAGCGGCTGGAGGGTAAGGGCAGCCGACTCCCATCGAAGGCCCGTGGCATGCCCCGAGATGATGGAGCATGCCGTGATGGGCGCGACCTGCTCGTCGCGCTGGCGCGGCGATGCGATACGGGGCTGCCGCGAACCGCTGGGTGAGGAGATGGCCGAGCAGGTACGGGGGCTCATCGTCGAGGTGGCCGAGTGTCGCGAGTCCTGGCGCCAGCGCTCGGCGGGCCCAATCCTCACGCGGTTGGTCCCGCAACTGTGAGGGACATGCAGTGCGGGGGCTCTGACTGATCCCAGCATGGGTCTGGAAGGTCCTGACGGCCGACCACACCTGGCTGTTTCGGTGATGGTGGCTGGAAGGTCCTTACCTGGGAAAGCCACAGGTGCTGCTGGTACGGCTCAGGGTACAGGTTGGCAGATCGAGTCCCTCCCGCACTTTGAGGACACTGCTCCGGCCCGGTCATAGCCCCTAATGGGGGCATCCGATTCTGCGCTCTTTTACAGGCCCGTTCTTGCCTACGATCTGGGCATGAAGCTCCCGATGATCGCCCTGGCCCTGCTGAGCTGCGGCGGGCTGGCCGCCGCGCAGGGCAACGTGGTCTATGACAGCCGCCTGCCAACCCCCAAGCCGAACGTGAGTCCCCAGGAGCGCTCGCGCATCCAGACGCTCGCGTCGCAGGCCGCCCGGGCCAAAGCCTGGGACACGCCCGACTTCCGCCCTTCCGAGGCTGGCTGTAGCGGCCAGGACTTCCAGATCAACGGGGTCGCGCCGGGGGCCTTCACGGTCAAGGGAGCGAAGCAGACCGCCTACCTCTACACCTACTGCTACTTCCGCCCGGGTTGGAACCAGGGGCTGGTGATCACCCAGGGGAGTCAGGTCCTGGCCCATTACGCCTTCACCGCCCTGCACTCGGAGATGTACGCCCTCAAGGACATCAACCGCAACGGGTACACCGAGCTCGCCCTGAGTGGCGGCTTTACCGGGCAGGGGTACACCACCGGCTACCTGGAAGTCGCGGAACTCGCGCCACAGCGTCGACTGCTCGCCAGCTTCAACTCTCAGAACAAGCTCTCCGTTTGGGAGGACAATTGCGGGGCGGTGGGCAGCGGCGGAACCTGGAAGGCTCGGGTGATTCGCGTGACGCCGGGCGCGGCTCCGCGCTTTACCCAGCAGCCCATCTCTGGTCGCTGCGGCAACGAGCGGACCGCGACGGGCCAGGGGAGCGTGCAGGCCGTGAAGGCGACTCCCGAACCCACCGGCTGGACAGCGGTGGCCGTGACCGCTCCGGTGGCGGGCGGCACCAACATCCTGGGCACGACCACGCCCTTTTCCGCCACGGCGCTGTGCCAGAAGGTGGGCTGCCGGGTGCTGGGCAACGCGCAGGTGGGTGGGTACCTCTTCGCGACGTACGCGACGAAGGATTCCTACAGCGTGGGCAGCGAGGGCTACTTCGCCTTCCTGAAAAACGGCAAGACCGTGGCGGTCGGCGTGTACGGCCTCGGTTCGCAGGACTATACGGACGTGGGTACCGTGCAGGACCTCCGGGACCTGGTGACCCTGACCGGCCGCCCCCTGCCGAGCCTGAAAGGAGTGATGGGGCCTGCGGATGCGATGTACTTCCCTGCCGGCATGGCCCAGGGGCCCCAGGTCCTGCGCCGCGACCGGAACGTCACCCTGCCCCTGGGGAGCGGCCTGGTACTGACGAACGCGTCTCAGCGGGTCGCGCTGGGGAACGATCCTTCGAAGCTCACCCGCTCGTCCAGCGCCCTGCGTTTCATCGACGTCACGTACGTGGCGCTGGCCAGTGAGGCCGGCGCTATCAGTAAGCTGATTAACCGGTGGGTCCCCGCAGAACAGCAGGCTGCACGGCAGGCGTACCTGAAGAGCATCGGCTTGGTCTCCGCATGTCCAGCCAGGGGAGCGACTGGCCAGCCCGTCTCGGTGAACGGACTCTTTCCCTCCGCACCGACCGCGTCTGCCTCGACCTCGTGGGCGCTGGCGCGTGGTTACACCTTGAACGCCAACACCATGTATATGGCCTTGGCGCTGCCTGGGCTGGCCCTGAGTTCCATCGAGATTCAGTCGTCGGGTGGACGCACCATGGAGGAAGCCTGGGCTGCTCCCGCCTGCGTGCGGTAGTAAAGTGCGTCTGAAAAACGTGCTGGCGCGTGTTTTCCCTGCGTGAAAGAGAGCACACGATGAGTCGGAGGAGGTGCGCTCATGACCCGGCCTGCGCACCCGAACGATCTCACGGATGCCGAGTGGAACGTGCTTCTCCCGCTGCTTCCTCCAGAAGCCCCAGTTGGCCGCCCCCGGAAGTGGTCATTGCGGGAGATCCTGGACGGCATTTTCTATCTGCTGCGCGGCGGCATTGCCTGGCGGGCAATGCCGCATGACTTTCCCCCCTGGCAGACCGTCTATCACTCCCACCGGATATGGAGGCTGCAAGGCGTCTGGGAGGTAATCCATACAACGTTGCGGGAGTGGGTTCGACTCCGGGAAGGTCGCGCCGCGACCCCAAGCGCGGCCATCATCGACAGTCCATCCGTCAAAACCACTGAAGCTAGTGGACCCCGTGGATACGACGGCGGCAAGAAAGTCAGTGGTCGCAAGCGTCACCTGCTCGTCGACACCCTGGGGCTGGTCATGGCGATCAAGGTGCACGAAGCGGACATCCGGGACCGCGCGGGCGCGGTCCTCCTCCTGCGGGATCTCCCGAGCGTCTTTCCGCGCATGGGGCACCTGTGGGCGGATGCGGGCTACACCGGGAAACTCGCTAGAGACATCAAGACGCACCTGGGTTGGACCATGGACATCGTCAAACATCCCTGGTCCGGCTGGCAGGGCACCTGGGCACCCAAGGACGCACCTCCACGGGTCGTGGAGGTGCCCAAAGGATTCGTGGTGCCCAAGCGCCGCTGGGTGGTGGGTGGTGGAGCGCACGTTCGCCTGGCTGGGGTAGTCACGGAGGATGGCCAAGGACGACGAGGCGCTGATCGAAACCGCAGAGAACCTGGTATACGAGGTCATGATTCGGCTGATGGTGCGTCGCCTGGCAAAAGGACCACCGTGACGGTTTTCAGACGCACTTTAGTGGGCAGCCCGTCCCGGCTCGTGTCGTAACCTCATGCAGCGTCGACTTCAGCAACCCTCTTGTGAACGGAGATCCACCTGTGCCCACCAAAGACGGCATCAATCAGGTCAAACCGCTGCTGCACGTTCATGTCTCGAAAGGCGGCGTACGGGTCCCGATGGTGGAAGCCGTCCCCGCCGCGCCGCGGGCGCGGATGCCCGGCTCACACGTACGCCCAGCTGCGCAGGCTGGGAGCAAGAAGCCCAAACGGGTGAAGGCGCCGGTGCTCACCGCCTTGCCACCGGGTGAGGAGACACCCGGCCTGTCCCGCTCAACACATGTGCAACAGGTCCAGTTTTCACCGGGGGGCATTTGGATCCCTGTCGCGGTCATGGAGGCCTATCTGGAGATGGTTTCGGCCGTTCTTCCAGACCCATCGTTCCTTCCAGATGCTCGCGACGTCGACCAACTGGCAACGTTCTTTCAGCCCGCCGTGAATGAGGTGGAGGATCTCTGGCAGGTCTTGCACGCCCTGGAAGCCGGAATGGTGGCGGGCGCGTGCGCTTTTCACTGGCGGGCCCAGGTGCAGGGCAAGGTGGAGGCCATTTCTCAGGCTTTGACGCGGGCCGGGCGACTGCCGAGACATTCCCGGCCAGAACGCGCCGTCAGCCTGCCCTGGCGGGCCCTGGCCGAGTGGGCCCTTGAACATCACCTTCTGGAGTCTCTGAGCTCCAAGCGTACGTACATGGCGGGTTTTCGCGCCCTCCGGGCCCATGATGTCTGGAGCGAGAGCTTGCAGCACGCGCGTCAACTGGTGTACATGGACGCGCAGCGTCGCTTGGGCGCAGGGGCATTTCAGCAGGAGATGGGGCGGATGGTGCAGAGGCTGCGGACCCTGGAGCTGCTTGTCGCAGACCGTAAGCCTGCGCCGCTGGAAGTTTCCACCCGAGTCGCACTGATCCGGAAGGGCCCTGACCGGAGACTCGCTCCGGAGGACCGTCTGGCCATTGAGCCGAGTCGCCTGGGTGTACCGCAGGTCGTCCTGCAAACCTACCTCGACTTCCTCGTCCCCCAGTTCTGCACCTTCGACCCGCCCCTCGAGGCCGTTGACGAGATCCGAGCCTACCTCGCTCCAGCAAAACCCGAGCTGGTGCAGCTCTGGCGTCTGATGCGTGATATGGAAAAGGATCTGCTGGCGGGGAAGTTCATGCTGAACTACCGCCAACCTTTTACGTCATACGTGGTGGCCGTCACGTACGCACTGACGGAAGTGGAGTTCCTGCCCCCTGAAGTCACTGAGGCCCTGAAAGGACAGCGCCCGACCCTGCCTTGGGGCCAGATGGCCTGCTGGCTGCTGGATTGGGAGGTTCAGGGGGCGGCCAGGAAGTCGGGCCGTGACGGCAAAGTCCTGCTGGCCCGGGTGCGTGCCTCTCCACTCTGGGCCAGACAGCACCGGGAAGTGGTCCGGCTGTTGCAGGCCGATGCTGTCCGCCAATTGCAGGCCGGAGGATTAACGAAGGCTATGGAGCCGATTGTCATGGCCCTGATCCGCGCGGGAGCAACCTCGTAAATTCGTAAATGAGGTCTGCAGCTGGTGGTGGGGATTCGGATCATGGAGCTCGTGGGGAAGAAAGGCCTTGGACCGGGTCTGGCGGCCAAGAGGTGGCGTCCGGTGACCACTGGTGTGGACGGCAGATCCTTGGAGAACACGTGAATCAGAAGGCCGCAGCGGTCATGGCCTTTTCCACCTGCGTCTGCAGCCCCTGGAGCTGGTGCTGCCCGGCGTGCGCCGCGAGCCGCTCGAGGTCGGCGCGGGTCAGGTGAGTCAGGTGGCTCTCGGCGAGTGTGGAGAGGGAGGCGTCGAGTGTCATACCGGCCCGCACGTACTCGAGCACCTCGCTCATGAAGTGGGTCCCGACCGTCACCGTGCCGCGCAGCCGTCCCTCGGGCCGGTCCTGGGGACCACCAGTCCCCACCACACCGTACAGGGCTTCAAAGGTGCTCTGGGGGATCTCGGCGTACGTCCGCTCGAGGTGCGTTCGCTCAGACATGGGCACACCTACATGGACGCTCGTGAAGCGCCGCTGGAGGGCGGCACTCAGGTCGTGCAGTCGCGCGGTGTCCGCGTCGTTCAGGGTGCCGATCAGCAGGAAGTCCGCCGGGAGGTACACCTCCTCCGGAGCCCCGTCGTCGGGGCCGACCAGCGGAAGCTGCGTGCGGTAGCGTGAGTCGAGTAGGGTGAGCAGCCGCCCGAAGGCCTCGTCTTGGTGGGCACGGTTGAATTCGTCGATGATTAGAGCATTTGACATAATAACGTCATGGAGAAACGGGTGGGGGCG
>NZ_JASNGB010000165.1 GCF_030271215.1 Deinococcus rhizophilus
AGCCCGGCGATTGATCAGCTCATGCGGGGCGAGCTGAAGCTGGACGGCGAGACCTGGGAGAGCCTGATCAGTGCGCAGGGCAGTGGGAAGGCCCAGTGGGAAGAGGCGGTGAACGTGATGGGTCACATGGCCCTGCTGCGCAACCTTCGCAACCTGCTCAAGCATGGCGTGGCGCCCGAACTCTTCACCGGCAAGCTGGTGGAGGGAGCGGCGAAGGGCAAGCAGCTCCCCTTCCACTACTACAGCGCCTACCGTGCGGTGCAGGAGGTGAAAGCTCCTCAGTCTGTCCTGAGTGCTATCGAGGACGCTCTGGAAGTCAGCCTGGGTGAGTTGCCCCGTTTCACTGGCCGGGTGATGAGCCTGTGCGACAACAGCGGGAGTGCACAGGGGACGGCGACGTCGAGCATGGGCCGCATGCAGGTCAGCACCATCGCCAACCTCAGCGCCGTGCTCACGGCCCGCCGCGCAGATGAGGGCCATGTCGGCGTGTTCGGCGACCGCCTGGAAACGTTCCGGGTCGAGGGGAAAGTCGTGCCTAACCTGGAGCGGGCTGAGCGGCTCGCCAAGAACATCGGGATGGGCACGGAGAACGGCATCTGGCTGTTCTGGGACCAGGCGATTCGCGACCGGGAACACTGGGATCACGTGTTCGTGTACAGCGACATGCAAGCGGGGCACGGTGGTCTGTACGGCACCAACCCGGGTGCGTACCGCGAGTACATCTGGCCGGGGGGCGGGCATTACGTCGACGTGCCCAAGTTGATCCGCGCCTACCGGGAACAGGTCAATCCGCGGGTGTTGGTGTACCTGGTGCAGGTGGCAGGCTACGCGGACACCATCGTGCCCGAGACGTACCGCGGCACCTTCATCCTCGGTGGGTGGGGCGACGGGTTGCTGCGCTACGCCCACGCCATGAGTCAGAACTTCAGTACCTGAGAACGCCCCGTGAGGGGCGTTTTTCGTATCTGTCCCCTGCGCCACCTCGCGTAGACCCGTATGGGCGCGACGGCCGATGTCTCAGCCTCCGTCCTCCCGTACTCTCCGCTGCGGCAGCCCGGAGTGTGCCCCATCGGAGAATACTTATGGCCGAACGTCAAGTCATCAAGGAGCGTGCCCGCCTCTTCCCCCACNGCTGCCCATTGGAGAACGCTTATGGCCGAACGTCAAGTCATCAAAGAGCGGGCCCGCCTCTTCCCCCACCCGAACGCCGATCGCCTGGAACTGTGCAAGGTCGGCGCCTTCCAACTCGTCGTCCGCAAGGGGGAGTTCCGGGAGGGCGACCCCATCATCATCGCCCCCGAGCGCGCCCTCCTGCCCCCCCATCTGGCAGAGCGCTACGTCAACGCTGATACGGGCGCCTCGTACCTGCATGGCCCGGACAAGAACCGGGTCGGCCCGGTGCGCCTACGCGGCGAACTCTCGCAGGGCGTGATCCTGCCCGGCGAGGGACTGGAGAACNCCCCACCCGAACGCCGATCGCCTGGAACTGTGCAAGGTCGGCGCCTTCCAACTCGTCGTCCGCAAGGGGGAGTTCCGGGAGGGCGACCCCATCATCATCGCCCCCGAGCGCGCCCTCCTGCCCCCCCATCTGGCAGAGCGCTACGTCAACGCTGATACGGGCGCCTCGTACCTGCATGGCCCGGACAAGAACCGGGTCGGCCCGGTGCGCCTACGCGGCGAACTCTCGCAGGGCGTGATCCTGCCCGGCGAGGGACTGGAGAACCTCCCCTTCGGTGAGGACCTCTCCCCGCATCTGGGCATCACCTTCTGGGAACCACCCGTCCCGGTCCACATGGCGGGGGANGGTGGTGCGCAAGGGGGAGTTCCGGGAGGGCGACCCCATCATCATCGCCCCCGAGCGCGCCGTCCTACCTCCCCATCTGGCAGAGCGCTACGTCAACGCTGATACGGGCGCCTCGTACCTGCATGGCCCGGACAAGAACCGGGTCGGCCCGGTGCGCCTACGCGGCGAACTCTCGCAGGGCGTGATCCTGCCCGGCGAGGGACTGGAGAACCTCCCCTTCGGTGAGGACCTCTCCCCGCATCTGGGCATCACCTTCTGGGAACCACCCGTCCCGGTCCACATGGCGGGGGAAGTCGCCCCCCTTCCCCCGGTGGGACACTACACCCATCACGACGTCGAGCAGTTCGGCATCTACGCCGGGGAGTTCCAGGCGGGGGAGCCCGTCCTCGCCCACGAGAAGCTTCACGGCTCGCAGGGCGTGTACTTCCGCACGGCGGCAGGCGCGTGGCTGGTCACCAGCAAGGGACTCTCCCGCAACCGCCTCACCCTCAGGGAGAACAGCGGCAACGTGTACTGGCAGGCCGCCCGCAGGGTCGGGCTGTTCGAGGCGGCGGACGCGGCCTTCCCGGGTGGCGAGGTGCAGGTGTTCGGGGAGGTCGTCCCGGTGCAGAAGGGCTTCACCTACGGGGAGCGCCAGCCGACGGGGTTCGTGTTCAAGCTCGTTCACGAGGGCCGGGTGCTGCCCCGTGCCGAGTGGCCGATGTGGTTCGTGGAGCAGAGTGTTCCGCTGCTGTACGAGGGACCGTTCGACGTGGCAACGCTGCGGGAGTTGCGCAACGGTCTGGAGACCGTCTCGGGCCAGGGACTGCACATCCGCGAGGGGATTGTGGTGACGCCGCTCGTCCCACGCCTCACGGCGGACGGACGCGACCTGAGCCTGAAGCTGATCTCGGACGCCTACGCGAAGAAGGAGACCGGGGAGGAGTACAGCTGATGCCCTTACTCAACGTCATCGACGTGGAAGCTACCTGCTGGCCGGGTGAGCCCCCGCCCGAGCAGCACAGCGAGATCATCGAGATCGGCGTGTGCGTCCTCAACCTNACAGCTGATGCCCTTACTCAACGTCATCGACGTGGAAGCTACCTGCTGGCCGGGTGAGCCCCCGCCCGAGCAGCACAGCGAGATCATCGAGATCGGCGTGTGCGTCCTCAACCTGGGGACGCTGGAGCGGGTGGAGAAACGGAGCCTGCTCGTGCGCCCGGAGCACTCCGAGGTCAGCGCGTTCTGCACGGGGCTGACCGGCCTCACGCCCGAAGAGGTGGCGACGGGTCTGCCCTTCCGGGAGGCCTGCGAGGTCCTGCGGCGCGACTTCGACAGTGCCTCCCGCCCGTGGGCGAGCTGGGGCGACCACGACCGCCGGCAGTTCGAGCGGCAGTGCGGGGAAGAAGTCCCCTCCCCGTTCGGCGCGGGTCATACCAATGCCAAGGGGGTGTACGCGGCCGGGTACGGGCTGAAGCGGGCGGGGATGGCCCGGGCGCTGAGGCACGCGGGGTTGCCCCTGGAGGGGACCCACCACCGGGGGGCGGACGATGCCTGGAACATCGCGGCGCTCATCGTCCGCATGGTGCGCGACGGGGTGTGGCAGCGGGCTGCGTTGCAAGCCTTGATCGACCTCGACCAGGAGCTGGCCCTGCTCTGACGGCACCGGACCGCGCACCCGGGCGTGCTCATGGCGCTGGACGGGGCTGGGTGGCGCACGTCCGTCCTGAACTCCGGGGGCAGTGACCGGACCCGCATATCTGGCAACCCCGCCGTCACCCAGCGGCTACGCTGGGGCGGTGAAGCAGGGCCAGCAAAGCAGCGTGGGGCCGAACCGCGGCCGCATCGGGGGAGCAGGAAACGAGCCATTCGGAGGGGTGCGGGCTCACCAGCGGCACGCGGCGCACGGCCTCGCCGGGGACACCTGCCCATGAGGCTGGTCTGCCTCTCTGACACCCACGGCCTGCACGACCAGGTCCGTCTCCCGCCCGGCGACGTCCTGCTGCACGCCGGGGACGTGAGCGGTCGCGGGCGGCTCGACGAGATCGGCCGCTTCCTGAGCTGGTTCGGCCGGGTCGGCGACTTCCGGCACCGCGTGATGATCGCGGGCAACCACGACGTCGCGTTCGAGCGCACGCCCCACCTCGCCGAGGGGCTGATCCCAGACAACGTCACTTACCTCAGCGACTCGGGGGTGGAGCTGGACGGCGTGCGGTTCTGGGGCAGTCCCGTGACGCCCGAGTTCATGGGCTGGGCCTTCAACCGCACCGACAAGGAGTTGGCGCAGCACTGGACCCGGGTTCCGGCGGGTGTGGACGTGCTGGTCACGCACGGCCCGCCCCGGGGCATCCTCGACCGCGTGCTGCCGGAGGGTCAGGCCGTCGGATGTCCGCACCTGGGCCGAATGATTGAGCGTCGGCGCCCCCGGGTCCACGTGTTCGGGCACATCCACGAGGGGTACGGCCGGGAGGAGCGCGGCGGCGTGCAGTACCTCAACGCCGCCGTGTGCGACGTGCGCTACCAGGTGAGCCAGCCACCTCAAGTGGTCGACGTGGGGGAGGTGAGCGGGTAGGCGCGACGACCTGCCGCACCGGCCCTTCGGGGCAGTTGTGCTGCCGGACAGTCTCTTCGTGAGCACCAGAAAGCGGGAGACGCCGGTGCCCGCCCACCAACCCACGCCGGAGACAGCTTCGGTGGATGTACCGCTGGTCCATGGGGAACGGCAGGCCCACAGGTCCTCTCCCTCAGCGCCGTGAGTCGGGGATCACCTCCCCGAGGGGCAGCCACCCGGTCATCCGTTGCACCCGGACGGTCAGGGCCCTCAGCTCCCTGCTGCGAACGGGGTCGAGCGCGAGGAGTTCCCGCTCGGCCCAGGCCAGCCAGGCCCGGAACGCCTCGGTCCCGGCGTCAGGGGAGCCCTGAAGTTGGGTCCGCACCCAGTCGAGATAGGCCCGCAGCCGCTGACCCTCCTCCCAGCGCCGGGCGTGGGCCAGCAGCGTCTCCCGGCAGGCCTGCTCCTCCTCGCGTCGCCGCCGGAGTTCCACCTGCCGCTGCGCCTCGATTATCCGCAGCCGCTGGGTCTCCAGCTCCTGCTGCCGGCGGCGCTCCGCCTCCGCCGCCTGGGCCTGCCGCCGCTGTTCGGCCCGCCCCGGCACCGCCCGGAACGCGCCGATGATCCCGGACATCTGGTCTTCCAGTGGGAGGGGTCCGTCGCACCAGGAGGCCGTGGGCACGTCCCCCGTGGGGTCCAGCACCAGCAGGCTCAGTTTCCCCGTTCCCTGCGCCTTCTGCCGTGAGGGCGTGTCCCAGGTGGAGCGGGCGGGCAACAGGGGCAGCCCCTCCTGCGACCGGACCTGCTCCTTGAGGCGCAGCCGGACCTGCTCGCCCCCCACCTCGAGGAAGGTCGAGCGGTGCTGCGCCGTGACGGTCATCCCTGCGGCGCGAGCCTCCTCAATCAGCCGCGACATGACCTGCAAGGCCCGCGGCAGGGCGTCCCGGGAGACCATCAGGTCCAAGTACTCCGTCGTGCCGGTCCAGCGGGGAACGAGGCGGCCCCACACGTCGGTGTCCGCCCCCTCATAGGCCCGCTCAGTGCGCTGCACCACCTGGGGACGGGGGGACGTTTGCGTCACAGGTGGTGGCACAAAGGCGGGCCGCTCCGCCTTGGCCTTCTTCGTCGGCGTCTCGCTCTTCGGCAGGGGGGTCCGTTTCACCGGCTGTCCCGCCCGCAGCCGGGCCCAGTAGCCGCGGGGCGGCTTGGGGATGTTGCGCCGCGCGCAGACCTTGGTCAGGGCTGTGCCCGTGATGCCGAGGTCGGCCGCCACCTCTTCGGCCGGCTTGGACCACACCAGGTCGTACAACTCCTCGCGGGAGGGCCAGCGTCGGGTCATGCCCCAGCGTGAGGGGGATGGGGACAGCGGTCAAGGCGGTCCGCCGGGACCGTCTGCCCCGGGGCGCCTGCCTGTTCATCGCGTCCCCCACGAGGTCGTGCCCGGCGACGTCCCCCGCCGGGGTCCACCCTCACCCGTAGTTCCCGGAGAGCCGCCCCTCCAGGTACGCCCGGACCCGGCGCTCCCCCACGCGGCTGACCAGCAGGTCCAGCGGGCTTCGGGCCTCCAGGTGACGGTTGGGACGGCTCAGCCAGCGGGCGGCGTCTTCCGCGTCCAGGACGGGCCGCACGTCGGCGTAGAGGCGACCCAGGGCGAGGAGGTCGTCCAGCATCCGGACGTCGACCGTCCCGCGCCGCCCGCGGAGGAAGGCGGGAAGCTGGCCCTCTCCCAGGAGCGGCTTCAGGTGCTGTCGCACGGCTGCCACGATCAGGAGCGGCAGACCCTCACCCTCCACGACCAACCGCTCGGCAGCCTCGGCCTCGAGGCCGATCAGCTCCCGCACGATCTGCTGGTAGAGCCCCTCGCCCTGCACGTGTGGTGCGACGGTCATGCCGCCATTGTGCCGCTGGGCTGGCAGGGCTCGCCAGAGCACCAGCACGGCGGGCCCTGCCTCTCGCCCGGGCGCCATTCGTGGACGGGAGGCAGACGGTCGGGTCTGAACCTACAGGACGCAACAGGACGGCCGGGCCCTGAACGCCGCGGACTGGCCGCAGCACCACCAGAGGCACCTGGTGGGCGTACGCCCCTGGTCAGCTCCACAAGGCGGCCCACCTCACTGCCCCCCAACATCCAGTTGTGCCCAGAAGTCGCCGAGCCGGGTCTACCAGTGTTCCAGTTCCGGCGGTTCCAGCCCGCTCTGTCCGGTCATCTGCGCAAAGCGATCTTCTCCGGTCCCTGCCTAGACAGATTTGTCGGTGCTGCCGTGTTCCATCTTTTTCACTCTGATCACTCGGGCTGGCCTCTTGACCAGGCACTTTGAAACAGAACAGTCAGCCTCGCGAGTACTCAGCGACACCTACCGGTCCCCGATCTCCACCACGGGTTCGCCTTGCGCCAGCAGGCGGTGGGCTTCAGAGAACACCCGGGTGAACACGTCTTTCAGGAACCCGGTGCTGGTGTTCCCACAGGTCATGTAGAGCAGTTGCGGCGGGGGTCCCAGCCGCGTCACCCGGTCGAGAAAGTC
>NZ_JASNGB010000166.1 GCF_030271215.1 Deinococcus rhizophilus
TCCCGGACTGCGGCGAGCGCGGCTTCCAGGGCGGCGGGGTCGGCGTCTCCAGCCACCTCCAGCGTGACGCTGGCGGCCAGCAACTCGGCGCGGGGGGCGAGGGCCTGCGCGACGCCCTGCGCGGTGTCGCCGGGTTCGAGAAGGAGGTTCATGCCGCCGAGCGTGCCGCGAAGCTTCATCGGCGCCCACTCTACCCGCCCCACACGGGTTCCGGTTGAACAGTGTTGAGAGAACTGGACACCCGACGGGAAGGAGCGGGAAGGAGAAGGAAAAAGGGTGACGCATGGGAAGCGGGCAGGCGTCCTCAGCGGGCAGGCTTGCTCAAGCGAGTCCGTTTTGCCCAGGAAGGGGCGTCCGTTCTGCCCAAGACGTGGAAGCACCGGCGCGGCGCAGAGGGGCTAAGGCGGCTGATCCGGAGCCCGTCCCAGGGGGGCAAGCTTCACACTCGGCGCATGGAGGCCCCGGGCGTGCTATAGAATGTGCCCTATGCTGATTTCGGAGGGCACCCTTGGTGCAGCTTGATCCCGGCGCGGTCGTTGAGGGCCGCGTCACGCGCGTGACCGATTTCGGGGCGTTTATCCAGTTCGAGAACGGTGAGACGGGCCTCGTCCACATCTCGCAGATCGCCCACTCCTTCGTCCGCAACATCCACGACCATGTCCGCGAGGGCGAGACGATCGAGGTCAAGGTCTTGGGCCGCGACGAGCGGGGCCGCCTCGACCTCTCGATCAAGGAGCTGCTCGAAGAGCCCGAGGAGGTGCCGCGCCCCCGCGCCATCGGGCGGCAGAGCCCTCAGTTCGAGGCCAAGCTGCGGTCCTTCATGCGCGACGCCAAGGAGCGCACCACCGGCGGGGGCGGCGGCGGCAAGCGCGGCGCGACCCCCGGCAAGCGCAAGAAGTAAGCCCCCCTTTCCCGGAACACCTGCCCCGCCCCGCCGCGAGTCAGGTGTTTTTTCTCTTTTTGCCTTTCTCTTTGCCACAGGAGGAACCCGGACCATGACCCAGGAGACGCAGGCAGACGTGATCGTGGTGGGCGCGGGCCTCGCCGGGCTGGTGGCCGCCGCCGAGGCCGCCGACGCGGGGCGGCGGGTGCTGCTGCTTGATCAGGAAGGCGAGCAGAATCTGGGCGGACAGGCCCACTGGTCCTTCGGCGGCCTCTTTCTGGTGGACTCGCCCGAGCAGCGGCGGCTGGGCATCCGCGACTCGCGCGAGCTGGCCTGGACCGACTGGCAAAATACGGCGGGCTTCGACCGCCCCGACGACCACTGGCCCAGGGCCTGGGCCGAAAGTTACGTGGACTTCGCGGCGGGCGAGAAGCGGGCGTGGCTGACGGGCCTGGGCCTGCGCTTCTTTCCGGCGGTGGGCTGGGCCGAGCGCGGCTTTCAGGGGGCGGGGGGTCCCGGCAACTCGGTGCCGCGCTTCCACATCACCTGGGGCACCGGGCCGGGCGTGCTGGAGCCGTTCGTGCGGCGGGTGCGGGAACACGCGGCGGCAGGACGCGTCCGGATGCGCTTCCGTCACCGGGTGCGCGGCCTGATCTGGGAGGGTGCTGCCGTGGTGGGCGTGCGCGGCGACGTGTTGGAGCCGTCTGACGTGGGCCGGGGCGAGGCCAGTTCCCGCGTCGTGGTGGACGACTTCGCGCTGCGGGCGGCGGGCGCGGTCGTCGTGACCTCGGGCGGGCTGGGAGGCAACCTCGCGCGGGTGCGGCGCAACTGGCCCGCCGAGCGGATGGGACCGCCGCCCGCCACCCTGCTCAGCGGGGTGCCCGCCCACGTGGACGGCGAGTTGCAGGCGCAGGTCGCCGCCCAGGGCGCCAGCCTGATTCACCCCGACCGCATGTGGCACTACACCGAGGGGCTGCGCAACTGGAACCCGGTCTGGCCGGGGCACGGCATCCGGGTGCTGCCGGGACCCAGCAGCCTGTGGCTGGACCCGGCCGGGCGGCGGCTGCCGCACCCCCACTACCCCGGCGCGGACACGCTGGGCACGCTGTCGCACATCACGGGTCAGGGCTACCCCTACACCTGGTTCCTGCTCAACCGGGCGGTCATCAAGAAGGAGTTCGCCCTCTCCGGCTCCGAGCAGAACCCCGACCTCACCGGCAAGAATCTGCGGGCCACCCTGGGCCGGATGGGCCGGGCGGTGCAGGCCCCCGTGCAGGCGTTTCTCGACCACGGCGAGGATTTCGTGACGGCCGCTGATCTGCCTGCCCTCGTCGCGGGGATGAACCGCCTGACCGGGCAGGACCTCGTGAGCCTCGCCACTGTCGAGCGGGAGGTGCGGGAGCGGGACCTGCAAGTGATGAACCGGGCGGGCAAGGACCCGCAGCTCGCGCTGGCGCGGGGAGCGCGGGCGCTGATGGGCGAGCGGCTGATCCGGGTGGCCCCGCCCGCCCCGCTGCTCGACCCCGCCCACGGCCCGCTGATCGCCGTCCGCATGAACATCCTGACCCGCAAGACGCTGGGGGGCCTGGAAACCGACCTCCAGGGCCGGGTGCTGCGGCCCGGCGGCGAGCCCATCCCCGGCCTGTACGCGGCGGGCGAGGTCGCGGGCTTCGGCGGCGGCGGGATGCACGGCTCCCGCTCGCTGGAGGGGACCTTCCTGGGGGGCTGCCTCTTTTCCGGGCGGGTGGCGGGGCGGGCGGGCGCGGCGGCGGTGTAGGGACCAGCGCCTTCTTCCGGGCCGCACTCCGGGCGACCTCTCCCTCTTCCCCTTCTGAAGCTCCCCTGAGCCGTTTTAACCCCCGCGTAACCGGGGGGTGGCAGACTCGCCCCATGAAGAAGAATCTTTCCCTGCTGGCCCTGACCGGGACGCTCGCGCTGGGCGCCTTCGTGGGGTTTGAACTCTCCGAGCGCACCAGTGCCCAGGTGACGGGGACCCTGCCTGCCACCACCACGTCCGCCCCGGCGACTTCCGGCACCTCGGCCACCGCCGAGGCGTCCCGCGCCCGCACCCAGTCCGAGACCAACACCGTGCAGGTTGTCAAGGCCCGGCAAGGCGGCGTGGTCTACGTTGAGGTGACCGACCGGGGCGGTGACAGCAGCCCGCAGGCGCAGCTCCGGCGGGACCTGCAGGAGCGCTTCGGTTTCGAGTTGCCCCAGCAGGGTCCCCAGGAGAGCGCGGGCAGCGGCTTTTTCGTGAACGCGCAGGGGGACATCCTGACGAACAACCACGTCGTGGAGGGCGCCGACGAGATCACCATCCGCCTGCACGGCAGCACCCAGACCTATGCGGCGAAGGTGGTGGGCCGCGCCCCCGACTTCGACCTCGCGCTGATCCGCGCCGAGGGGCTGCCCGCAGGGACCGTCCGGCCGATCCCGCTGGGGCAGACCGAGGGGCTGGAGGTGGGCCTCAAGGCCATCGCGCTCGGCGCCCCCTTCGGACTGGAGTTCAGCGTCTCGGAGGGCATCATCTCCAGCCTGGAGCGCACGGTGCCGGTGGGGGCCAAGGGGGTCGAGCAGAACGTGATCCAGACCGACGCGGCGATCAACCCCGGCAACTCGGGCGGGCCGCTGCTGGACTCGGCGGGACAGGTCATCGGCGTGAACACCCAGATTCTGACCGGGGGCATCGGCCAGAGCGCGGGCGTGGGCTTCGCGGTTCCGGTGGACACCGTGCGCCGGTTGCTGCCGCAACTGCAGCGCGGCGGCGAGGTCCAGACGCCCACCCTGGGCCTGGGCTTCCGGGACGTGGCGAGCTTCACCGCCGAGGAGCGCGAGGGGGCGGGCCTGCCCGAACAGGGCGCCCTCGTCCTTCAGGTGTACCCCGGCAGCCCCGCCGAGCGGGCCGGACTGCGCGGCAGCACCGCCCCCGCCGGGCAGGGGGAGCAGCCGGTCCCTGGCGGCGACGTGATCACCGCCGTGGACGGCCAGCCGCTGGAGGACGCCGCCGACCTGCCCCGCGCGGTGATCGGCAAACAGATCGGGGATACCCTGCGCCTCACCGTGCAGCGGGACGGACAGCTCCGCGAGGTGACCGTGCCTCTGCAGGCGTTCGCTCTGCCGCAGGGCAGGCAGTAACTGGACACGGGACAGGGGCCGGGACGCGTCTTTCCCGGCCCCTCCCTGTCCCCCGTGCCTCCTACTGCACCGGGAAAGCCTGATCCAGCGCGGCCAGCAGCGCCTGCGGATCGTCGTAAAGGGGATCATGCCCCTCTGCCCCCGGATGGCCGCCGCAGCGCAGCAGCACGTAGGGCACGCCCGCTTTACGGGCCGCCTCGGCGTCGTAGGGGGTGTCGCCCACCATCAGGGCAGCCCCGGCGGGCAGGCCCAGGGTGTGCAGTCCAGCCTTGATGAGGTCCGGGTCAGGCTTGCTGTTTTCCACATCGCTGCTGCTGACGCGTTCCAGCTCCAGGTCGCCGAGGCCGATCTGCCGCAGCAGGGCGTCCGCGATCTCGGCCTCGCCGCTGGTCGCCAGGGCCACCCGCAGGCCGCGTGCCCGCAGGCCCTCGATCAGGGCGCGGGCGCCGGGGGTGGGACGCAGCTCAGGCATCAGCTCCTCGAAGTGCCGCACCCAGCCGTCGGTCAGGCGTTTTCCCACCTCGCTCTCGGCATCCAGCCCGGTCAGCTCGGGCACCAGCTTGTCGCCGCCCATGCCGATCAGCGGAAACACCTCTTCGGGGGTCTTCTCGAAGCCCCCGTCGCGCAGCGCCGCCGACCAGGCGCGGGCGTGGGCCAGGTTGGAATCGGCCAGGGTGCCGTCCACGTCAAGGAGGACGCCGCGCAGGCGTTCCGGGTTCAGGAGGTCAGGTTGGGTCATCGCGGCCAGCCTAGAGCATTGGGCAGAATGACGGCCCCCGGGGAAGGGCGCCCCAGGTGCCTCCATTCTGCCCAATGCTCTTCTTCAATTCGCTCGCTCCGCTCGGCCAACGAATGCGGAAACCCACCGCATTCTTATGGCAAATGCTCTAGGGGCCAGGGCAGGCCCGACGCCTTGAGCGCCCCTTGAGCGACGTGGCCCGGCCTGCTGCCCATCCCACCTGGGGACAGTCCGGGAATCCAGGTCCGGGNGCCAGGGCAGGCCCGACGCCTTGAGCGCCCCTTGAGCGACGTGGCCCGGCCTGCTGCCCATCCCACCTGGGGACAGTCCGGGAATCCAGGTCCGGGACGGGCTCCGGCCGCTGCACAGGCGGCGGGTCAACCGCAGGTGAGCCCTCTGGGACGAAGGGCTCTGGAGGGTGGCGACACCCTCAACGGAATCTGACAGCTCATGTCACTTCACGCCCGCCATGTCAGCGTACAAGCGATGAACACGGCGGGCGTGAAGTGTATAGAGCGAGATGTCAGGAGCGTCTTCGAGTTGAACATGTCAGTAGTGCTGGCAGTCTACCGACGTTCCAGGCAACCTGCCAACAAGGCAGCAGGGTGACCCTCGCCGAACAAGCGCAGAGGATCAGGCCAGCAAGAAGCAAGGACTACGGTGGAGATGTGCCTCGGCCGCATATGCGTGAGCATCAAGCCGAGAGCTCGGCTAGCCTGAGCGTGGAGTTGGCGCATGACCACACAGCCGGCCTTCACCCCACGAGGAGATCCATGAAGACAAGAACGCTCAGCCTCCTGCTCGCAGCCACCACCGCCCTCTCCATGGCGGCAGCACAGACCCGCCCACCGACGACACCAGCCGCTCCGCCCGCCAGTACCCCGGCAACCACCAAGACGACGCCCACCATCGTCAGCGCCACGGTCAGTGGGCAGTGGGAGTACCTGGTCATCTCTTTCGGGAAGACCTACTTCAGCTCCCCCGCAGATCTGCAAGCCAAGACGAGTGGCCAGAGCAAGCTGATGATCTATGGTCCCCTCGGCGGCGTTGTCGCCAGCGAAGCACTGGATACCCAGGCTCAGGTGGACACCCTCGGGAAGTACGGCTGGGAACTCATCGGCGTGCTGGGAGCGATCGGCGGCGACCAGCAGTGGGTCTTCAAGCGCCCCTACGACGCAGCGCGTGCGGCCACCGAAGCAGCACAGATCCGTAGGGAGGGTGCGGAACTTGCTGCAGCCCGCGAGAAGGCGGCCAGGGAAGCCGCCGCGAAGCCCGCTCCTGCTACGCCGACTACGCCGACCGAGCTGGTCGACCTCGATGCCAGAGAGGCCCAGGCGAAGCGGGAGGCCGAGAACCAGACGCTGCGCAACCGCATCTCCAGCGCCCTTCAACTCACAGGGTGGCCGATGGCCCGGGTAGATGCCGCAGGACTGAGTGTCATGACCTACGACGGCAAGCCCAACACCAGCGGTCAAGTGACCGTCATGCTCGATGCGACGCAGCGTGCCCTGACGGGCAACACCTACAGGCAGAGCGCCGTGGACGCCCTGATCGCTGAGTACGTGAACACCCTCAAGAGCCAGGGACGGTTCAGCAGCATCGAACCAGCCAAGTACAGTGTCTGCCTGGATGGCGGGACAGCTTTGAGGATCGGTGCGAGCATCCGGTTCAACAACGAGCTCAAAGACGTCATCTCTCCCTACACGGCCACCCACTGCGTGAAGTAACGCGCTCACCGTGAGGGCCGTCTCCCGGGTTGTGAGAGACGGCCCTCGCCGTTTCTCCAAGATCACTGGACGTTCATCCAGTCATGCTGACAGAAGTATGCACGACCACGCGAAAAGTACCCAATTAGCCCTGAGCAGAAGGGCATAGGCTGATGCGCGCCGGCCTCCCAAGTCAACGGAAAAGCCTGCAACCAGTGGTTCCAAAGGGACCGCCTACGCTTCAAACATGAAGATGAAACTCCCCTCCCTCAAGGGATACGGCAAGCAACTCCGTGTAGGGATACCTCTGTTTGGACTGACCCCCCAGGAGCGGACCGAGAGGCAAGGCACTTC
>NZ_JASNGB010000167.1 GCF_030271215.1 Deinococcus rhizophilus
GCCACCTGCTGAGCTACTCCGGCCGGACGTGGCGACGCCGAAGGTGAAACCTGCGGGAAAGTCGGCGCGGCGCAGAGTTCCGGCAAGGGTGTCGGGGGCAGGTCGGGTCTGGGTTGTTCGGGTCTCGGTTGTTCGGGTCTGGGTCATGGGAACCTCTGGAATACGGGCAAAACGGAGTGCGTCTTCTCCTCCCCCTTCAGGGGGGACTGGGACAGCTCGCAGCGCGAGAGGCTGGGTGGGGGTGAACGGGCCGGGCGACCCGGAACAAAGGAGGCTCAACTCCTGCACTCACCATCGGGAGAGCAGCGTCAGCCCTTGGTCGCTCCGGCGGTCAGCCCGTCGATCAGCTGGCGCGAGGCGAGGGCGAAGAGAACCAGCAGCGGCACGACCGTCAGGGCCACGCCGCACATCAGCGCCCCCCAGTCGGTGTTGGCGACGCTTTGCAGGGTCCGCAGGGCCAGCGGCGCGGTATACGTCTCCGCCGAGCGGAAGATGATCAGCGGCCCCAGGAAGGCGTTCCACGACTGCACGAACGTCACCAGCCCCAGGGTCGCCATCGCGGGACCCGTGAGCGGCACGATCACCCGCCGGAAGATGCCGAACTCGGTCGCGCCGTCGATGCGGGCGGCCTCCACCAGCTCGCGCGGGATGCTGGAGCCGATGTACTGCCGCATCAGGAAGATGCCGAACGCACTCGCCATGCCCGGCACCCACAGGGCACGCGGCTGGTCGATCCAGCCCAGCGCCTGCATGATCAGCGCGAAGGGCACGATGTTCAGCGTCGAGGGGATGAGGAGGGTCGCCAGGACCAGCCCGAACAGCACCTCGCGCCCCTTGAAGGTGTACATCGCGAAGGCGTACCCGGCCAGCGTGCAGAAAAACAGCGTGGTCGCGGTCGTCAGCACCGCCAGGTACAGGCTGTTCCACAGGCTGCGCCAGAACGGGAGGCGTTCCATCAGGCTGGCGTAGTTCTCGTCCAGGTTGCTGCCGAACCACAGCGGCGGCGGCAGCTGAAAGATGTCCGAGCGGGTGTGGGTGGCGAACACGAACATGAAGTAGAAGGGGGCGATGGTCAGGAACGCCCCCACCGCGATCAGCAGGTAGGCGCCCAGCCGGGGCAGGGCCGGGAAGGAGCGGCGGGGTGGGCGGCGCCCGGGGGTGGGCAGCTCGGTCACTTTCGCAGTCGTCATGTCAGTCCCTCCCCGCCAGCCCGCTGCGACCGAACAGGCGGTTGTTCACCAGCGTCAGCCCGCCGATCACCAGAAAGAGCAGCCAGGACATCGCCGCCGCCACCCCGGCGTCCGAGTAGTTCGCGTAGGTGCGGTACATGTACATGACCGTCGTCAGGCCCGCCTGCCCCGCGCCGCCGGTGCCGTTGGTCAGGATGAACGGTTCCTCGAACAGTTGCAGGCCGCCGATCAGGCTCAGCGTCACCGCGACGAACATGATCGGGCGCAGCAGCGGCAGGGTGATGAAGCGGAAGCTCTGCCAGCCGGTCGCGCCGTCCACGCTGGCGGCCTCGTACAGCTCGCGCGGGATCGACTGGATGCCCGAGAGGTACAGCAGCATGTTCCAGCCCACGTAGCGCCAGATCACCACCAGGGCGATGGCGGGCTGCACGTACTCCTTCTGGCCCAGCCAGTTGATCTTCTCGGCCGGAAAGAGGGTGCCGATCAGCGGGAGGCCGCTCAGGGCGTTCAGCCCCGCGTTGATGACCCCGTACTGCCACGAAAACAGCGTGAAGAAAATGACCGAGATCGCCACGATGGACGTGATGTAGGGCAGGAAATACACGGCGGTCACGAGGTTCTGCATCCGCCGCAGCACGCCCGCCGCCGCAAAGGCCAGCGGAATCGCCAGCAGGTGCTGGGGCAGGCCCGAGAGCAGCGCCAGCACCGCCGTGTTTCTCAGCGACTGCCAGAAGGTGGGGTCGGTGAGGTTGTCAGTGTAGTTGCGCAGCCCCACGAACTCCATCTCGCCCAGGCCGGTGCCCGGCTGCCACGCCTGAAAGGAGAGGTAGGCGTTGAACAGGATCGGGAACAGCCCGAACACCAGAAACAGCAGGAAAAAGGGACTGATGAAGATGTAGGGCGCGTAGCGGCGCTGGAACTCGGTCCAGCCGCCACGCCGACGGGCAGGGGGCACACGCGGACTCGTCAGCATCCTGAAACCTCATACGGCCTCCGACTGAACCCTGATCCGAAGGAGTTCAATCCGAGCCAGGCGAGAAGCCGGGCGTGGGCGGCGGGGCATCGAAGCTCCGGCGCCCACGCCCGGCAAGGGGGGCAGTACGGGCCAGATCAGCGGGCGCGGCGGGTGATCAGCATCTGCGCCTCGGTCAGGGCCGTGCGGATGTCCTTGCTGCCGTCGAGCACCGTGTTCAGCGCGTCGTTGACGATCTGCTCGGCCACCGGGTCGAGGCGGTTCACGTCGATAGGCTGGATCTTGGCGGCGGCGTCGCGCCACAGCACGCGGGCCTTCTGGCCGCCCAGGTAGGGCACGCCCTGGGTAAAGACCGTGTCGGTGGAGGCCGCCTTCAGCGCGGGAAACGCGCCGGTGGTCTTGAACGCCAGCACCTGCTGAGCGCGGTTGGTGGTGAGGTAGCGGATCAAGGCCCAGGCTTCGGCCTTGTTCCGGCTCTGCTGCGGGATGGCGTAGAAGGACCCGCCCCAGCTCGCGTAGGTGTTGCCCGGCAGGTTCTGGGCGCCCCACTTGCCGCTGAAGTCCTTGGCGAGCCAGTTCTGCATGTGGCCGACCAGCCACGCGCCACTGAACTCGGTGGCGAGGTTGCCCTTCTGGAAGGCCGTGGTCCACTCCGGCGAGAACGCTCCCCCTGCGCGGGCATCGAGCTTGGCGTCACGGATCTGCTTGGCGATGGTGAAGGCGCGGACGAAGCGGGGGTTGGTCGGGCTGACGAGCACCTTGCCCGCCTTGTCGAAAAAGAGGCCCTCGCCGGACTTCAGGCCGGTGCGGATGATGATCTGCGCGGCCTGCCCCGCGTCCGGAATCAGGAAGCTGCCGGGATTGGCGGCCACGACCCTCTTGCCTGCCGCGATGTAGCTCTCCCAGCTGCGGTTGAGGTCGGCAGGCTTCATGCCCGCCCTGGCCAGCAGGTCGCTGCGGTAGAACATCGACCCCGGGCCGATGTCGGCGGGCATGGCGACCATGCGGCCGTCAGGGGCCATCGCCTGCGGGTAGGTGTACGCCACGAACTGCGAGCGGTACTGCCCCGGCGTTGTAGGGCGCCGCCCGCAGGTCCACCAGCCCGTTGCCCTCGGCAAAGCGCCCGATATACCCGAAATCCACGGCGATCACGTCGCCCGCCCCCCGGCCGGTCGACAGCGCCGTGGTCATGGCCGTGTGGTGGTCCGCGTAGGCCAGCGAGTTCACCTTCACGGTGACGTTGGGATACAGCTTCTTGAACCCCGGCAACGCCGCTTTGATAACGCTGTCAAGATCGGGGAACGCCGAGACGGTGATGGTCTTGGTCTGCGCGGCAGCCATGCCCAGGGTCGAGGCAGTCAGGGCAAGGGTCAGGGTGAGGATCGAACGCATGGGTGGACCTCCTGGAGGTAAAAAAGCACGATCTGGCCGCAGAACGACGCTCCCGTTCGCGGGGGAGGGGCCGCCGACCTCCAACCCACGAGGCCACAAGACTGCTGAGTTCTGCTTGGAGGTCACTCCAGTCGCTTTTGAAAGCGTATGTCAAGAGTGGGTCAGTTGGGGCCAGCCTGTCCGCCCCCGCCCCACAAGCAGCTCAGGGAAAGCGGCGGGGGGCGACCGATTCGCGCAGGTGCAATTTCAGTTGCGGCTGGAACGGCTCGACCGTCTGCCCGGTGAGCTGCGCGACCACGAAGCGGGCGAGCCAGTGGCCCATCTCGGCCATCGGTTGCCGGACGGAGGTCAGGGGAGGGGTGGTGTACGCCGAGCCGGGCAGGTCGTCGAAGCCGACCAGCGACATGTCCTCGGGAACGCGCAGGCCCATGCGGTAAAGCGCCAGCCGGGCGCCGTAGGCCATCTGGTCGTTCGCGCTGAAGATCGCGGTCATGTCCGGGTGCCGGGCGACAAGCTGCTGGGTGCCGATCAGCCCCGACGGCTCGTGGAAGTCGCCCTGCGCGACCAAATCAGGCAGGAAGGGCAGCCCCCGGTCTTCCAGCGCCTGACGGTAGCCCGCGAGGCGGTCACGCGCGTCCACATGGTCCGGCGGCCCCGCGACGTGCCCGATGCGGCGGTGGCCGCGGTCCAGCAGGTAGGTCACGAGGTCGTAGGCCGCCCGCCGGTTGTCGAGCGCGAGGCTGGTGCTGGTGGGCGAGTCGAACTCCACCCGGCGGCCCAGCACCGCGATGGGCAGCCCGCCCGCCAGCCCGCGCAACTCGTCTTCGGGCAACTGGCCGCCCAGGACGATCAGCGCCTCGACCCGTCGGCTCAGCAGCAGCTCGACGGCATGCTCCTCGTCGTCGGTGCGCCAGTGCCCGCTGATGATCATGGGCGAGTAGCCGCTGCCCATCAGCCCGCTCTCGATCCCGCTCAGGGCGTCCCCGTAAAAGGGACTGGCGATGTCCTGGGTGAGCACGCCGACGCTGCCAGACGCTCCGGTGACCAGACCACGCGCAAAGGCGTTCGGTTTGTACCCCAGCCTGTCGATGGCGGCCCGGACCTGAGCCGCCTTGGTGGCCTTGACCTGGGCCGTGCCGTTCAGGATACGGGAGACGGTGCTGGGCGACACTCCAGCCTCCTTGGCGACCTCTGCCAACGTCACGGATGGACGCGGGGCGACAACGTGGGACATACCGTCAGTGTAGCTGACAGCGCTTGCAAGAGCGCGGGGACGGGGTCATCCGGGGGTCCCGCACATCCCTTGCAGGGCGCCCTGATCGCGGTTCTCAGGCTGGTCGGCGCGGTGATCCTGGCAACGTGAATGGACTGGTTCAACTTCCTGCGTCCGTGCTGGACCCCTGTGCTGGCGCCGCCTCGCACAGCAGGAGGGCGGAGCGGATGCCAGAAGCGCAGCGCCGGGTCCGGGCGCAGCCGGAAGTGCCCTCCCACCCCGGACCGGGAATGACCGCGAGGCCCGCGAGGATCGTCGGACCATCCCCACACCCGTGGGGAAAACCGGGTCACACCCTCCTGGGACTCGCGTAGGGCCGGACCATCCCCACACCCGTGGGGAAAACGTAGGCGCCACGTAAGCCCATTGTTCTGCGCCCGGACCATCCCCACACCCGTGGGGAAAACCAGCGGTCCCGCGCCGCCTGGAAGAGCCGCTGCGGACCATCCCCACACCCGTGGGGAAAACGCGCAGAGTGCCCAGTAAGCCATAGTGAACGACGGACCATCCCCACACCCGTGGGGAAAACATTCTGGAGACCAAGGCGCTGGCGATGGAAACCGGACCATCCCCACACCCGTGGGGAAAACGGCGCAGCGTGGACAGCAGCCCGGCGCCCGCTCGGACCATCCCCACACCCGTGGGGAAAACGTAGCCGTGCCACATCGTCCCCGTGACCTCGCCGGACCATCCCCACACCCGTGGGGAAAACCCCTCCCCCAGTCAGCTCCTGTGGCCATCAGCCGCCCCTGACCCCCGCCCTGGAGGTCGGGTTCAGCACACAGTGTCATGCGGCGCGGGAAAATCCGCCGCCAGTGTAGGGCGATCCCGCTCACCACGAAGCTGCTCCTGAATCGGCAGCGGAAGCAGGGAACGGGGGAAGGCCGGACGTACCGACTCCCGGACAACAGGCCAGGACGCGGCGACCGGTTTCGTCGCGGGCCGGGCCCACAGTGCGCGGCGTCACCGCCAGAAGCGCCCGGAAGCGCGGCCCAGACGGTGACCCGACCGGCACGCCTGGCTGCGTGCCCCAGCCCTGCCTCTGCCCACCACCGTCAGGACCCCCAGAGGGTGCCTGAGGGGGAGGCCTGTCGCCTCAGGAGGTCCGCCCATGCGTGCCCTGCGTCTTGCCCTGACTGCCCTGCTTGTCCTCGCCCCGCTGCCTGCGACCGCCTGCGCCGAGTCTGGCGCTCCCCCAGCCAGCGCAGCCCCGAGCGACCCACCCCCCACCTCGCCGCAGGGGGACGATCCCAGGGGTGGCGGTGGCCTGGGCTGAGCGCGGTGCTCCGTTCTGTCATGGGGAGGAAAGCACCCCCCCCGGGCTCCACTCCGGCCGCTCTCCACCGCGGTCGCCCGCTCCGCTCGGGCCGGGCCACCGCTGTGAGTCCGGTCACGTCGCCGATCTCCTCCCCACACGGGCAGGAGCTTCTCTTCCGGCCGGGAGCCGACTCGCCCTAGACTCGCGGGGATGTCGCCTGCCGACCACCCTTCCTGGGGCCCTCCCGTCCCCGTCCGCTCTGCCGAGTGGGACGCCTCGGTGCAGGCGCTGCTGGCGGTGGGGCGGCCAGAGGAGGCCCTCGGGACCCTGGCGCGGGCGGCAGAGGACGCCGCGCAGCCTGCCCGGTTCGGGGAGCTGCTCGACCTCTTCCTGATCCTGCCGCCGCGGGTGCGGGAAAGTGCGGAGGGCCTGCGGCTGCACCTGCGGCTGCTGGGCAACGTTCGCCCGGCGGCCGAGGTGCGGCAGCTGGCCGAGTGGGGGCTGGAGGCGGGGGTAGAGGCTCCCTTCATCCACGCCGTTCACGCCTGGGCACTGGCCCAGGAGGGTGACCATGCCGGGGCGCTGGCCGCCGCCGACCGCGCCCTGAGCGCCGAGGGACAGCTGGCCCCCCACGAGGCCGGGGCGGCGTGGCGGGTG
>NZ_JASNGB010000168.1 GCF_030271215.1 Deinococcus rhizophilus
CCCCAGGGCCGGAGCGGTCGCCAGGGCCTGGGCCTCGGCCCCCAGGGTGGCGCGGGCGGCGGCGTCCAGGGTCAACGTGCCCCGGGCAGTGAGGTCGGCCAGCACACGCACCGTGCGCAGCAGTCGCAGGGTGGGCAGGGCCGCCTGAACCCGCTGGGGAGTCTGAACACCCATGGGCACCTCGCTGCGGGGCGCCGCCACCCGGCCCGCCGCCGGGGAGGTTGCCGCCCCCATGCCTCCACCGAGGACCACAAGAGTCAGGCCGATAAGCACAGACCGCGTCATGTACCCAGCTTAGCCCCGGCGGGTGACGGGGGGCTGACCCCGTGCCGCCCAGTGCAAGGGGCCAGCACAAGGGAAGCCGGGACTCCCAGGCCCCGGCTCCCCTGCTGCGGCGTGTCGGTGTTACTCCGCCAGACGGCGGGCACGCTGCTCGGGGGTTTCCTCGGGCATGATCCACGCGCCCTTCTTGGGCAGGTGGTCCTTGCTGACGCGGGGCTGGGCCTTCACGGTCTGGGTCGAGAGCCCGGTCAGGTTCTCATACCACTTGTAGCCCTCCACCTGCACGCCCGCCGTGGTCGCCGCGTCCAGCACGGCGCGGTAGCCCTGGTGGCCCAGCTCGGCGGCCCTGAAGTAGTTCAGGGCGGCGTACTCGCGCTGGGCCTGCGCGAAGAGGCTGTCGGCGTTGCGGGCCGCGCCCTGCACGCCCTGAACCTTCCCGGCGCGGCGGGTGATTTCCAGAATCGCGTTGGTGTTGTTGAGGTACGCGGCCGTCAGGTAGCGGTACTGCGCGTCGAGGTTGAACTGCCCGAAGGTGCGCGACAGGTCGTTGTAGGACATGATCGTGGCACTCTGGTCGCCCGAATCCACGAAGCGGAAGCGCCCGCTGGAGCCGTAGGAGATGTCCTCCTCGCTGTCGTAGCCGTCGTGCGGGTGCGACAGGCTGAGGTGGTGCCCGACCTCGTGCACGGTGGTGTCGGTAAAGCCGTACCCGGCCGGATCAATCAGGCTGGGCGTGAGGAAGGAGTACACGAAGCTCTGGGTCCCGGTCTGGCCGTCGTCGTACGCCACACCCAGCAGGCCGCCCTGGCTGTCGGTGGCGTCGTTGAAAGCATAGATCGGCAGCAGGTACTTGTCGCCCGCCGTCTTGTAGCTCTCGCGCAGTTCACGCACCCCGAACTGGAACAGTTCCTCACCGAAGAGGTCCGCGTAGTCGGGCGAGCAGATGTCCTCGGCCTCGATGGGGAAAAAGCAGTTGTAGACGTCCGCGAGGTCACCATCGAGTGCGGTTTGCCGGACATTGGTGCTGAACTTGGCGAAGGGCTGCAGGACCGACACGCGGCTCTGGAGCAACGCGGTGTTCAGCAGCGTGGCGGGGTCGCGGGCGCCCTCGCCCTGCTCGACCCGCACGTCGAGTTCGATCTCCTCGGGCATCCGGGGCGGCGTCAGCGCGACGCGGTAGATAGGGCTGGGGGTAAACAGCAGGTTCAGGGCGGTGTAGCGCACCACCTGCGCGAGGTCCGTGCTGACTTTGCGCCCGTAGGCGGTGCTGGCCTTGCGGGTGCCGTATTCCCAGATGGGCGGCATGCGGTAGTCGGGGCGGCCGTCCCCGGTCGAATCCGCGTTCGTCACGTCCCAGCCGTCGGTCCAGTAATCGGGGTTGGCCGACAGGTCGTAGAACCACACCCGCTGCGGCGCCGCACCCTGGCGCACGCTGCCGCCCCAGGCGATCAGGCGGCGGCTGGCACGGGCACCGAATTTGGTCCCGGTGTCGGTGTCGGCGGCGTCCGCGCGGGTGTAGGAGTGGAACTTGAAGTCGGGGCGGCTGTACCAGTTCACCAGGTACACCGTGTACTCGCCGGGCTTGGCCCCCACCCGCGAGACGTTGTCGGCCAGCCAGTTCTCGGTCGCCAGGGCGTCGATCTCCCAGTTCGCCTCGACGGGACGGTTGATCAGGGGCGAGGGAGTCTCACAGTCGTCCACGGGCACCTGGTAGTCCTCGCCCGTCTCCTCGTCCGTCTCGGTCACGAACTGGCAGTTGAAATACTTCTGGAACACCGTGAGCGGCTTCTCGGTCGCGTTCTGGGTCAGGTACCCGAAAAAGTCGTCCTCGAACTTCTGGTCCGCGAAGACGTAGTTGTAGTCGTAGTCGAAGACGTTGCCGGTGTACTCGGTGTTGCCGTAGGCGCTGGGAATACGGGCGATGGTCTCGTAGGACTTCGGCAGGGTGTCCTGGAAATCGCGGGTGTTGACGTTCTGGGCGGTCTGCACCTGTCCGGGCAGCGCTTCGCGGTAGCCCACGAAGACCACGTTGACCTTGAGGCGGGTGCGGATGCTGTCCTGCTCGCCGGGCTTGAGGGTGCTCAGGCGGCCGAACTCGGTGTCGGTGCCCGGCGTCGGTTGGGGCCGGGTGGTACAGGAGGCGAGCAGCGAGGCGCTCAGCAGAAGCAGGGCGGTGGCGCGAAGGGTCATAAGCCTCCTGGGGTCCGGGCCGGACCATGAGTGGAATCGGGGGGTCGTCATGAGAAGTGTAACGGGTTTTTGAGAGCCTGTGCCCCCATCTGGGGGCGGAGTCACCTGGACAACCGCGTTGACCCGCCGCCGCCCCGCCTGCTACGGTTCCCAATAGCTCCCGCGTGGAGCGATCCCTATCCAGAGCGCCCGAGAGACCTGGCTCGCGGACGGCGCGGCAACCGGACCCCATCACGTCACGGTGCCAAGGCCAGCCCACCCCGCGTCAACGATGACCGCGAGACGGTGGGACCGATCAGGGAAGGTCACGCGGACGATTCCAGCCGCCCCTTCTCGATTGCCCGAGAGGGGCCTTCGCTTCTGGCGCGGCTCCCCACAACTTCCCGCTTGTCTTTTCTGTGAGGAGGGTCCGCCGTGACCAGTTCCAAGTCTGCCCCGCTCCAGCCCCTGCACTTCGACACCCTGCAAGTCCACGCCGGGCAGCGCCCCGACCCCGCAACCGGGGCGCAGGCCGTGCCCATCTACGCGACCAATTCCTACGTGTTCGAGTCGCCGGAGCACGCCGCCGACCTGTTCGGGCTGCGGGCCTTCGGCAACATCTACAGCCGCATCCAGAACCCCACGACCGCCGTGCTGGAGGAACGCGTGGCGGCGCTGGAGGGCGGCGTGGGTGCCCTGGCGGTGGCGAGCGGGCACGCCGCGCAGTTCCTGGCGATCACGAACGTCGCGCAGGCGGGCGACAACATCGTCTCCACGCCCAACCTGTACGGCGGCACGGTCAACCAGTTCCGGGTGACGCTGCGGCGGCTGGGGATCGAGGTGCGCTTCACGGGCAAGGACGAGCGCCCGGAGGAGTTCGCCGCGCTGATCGACGACCGCACGCGGGCCGTCTACCTGGAGACCATCGGCAATCCGGCGCTGAACGTCCCCGACTTTGAGGGCATCGCGGCGGCGGCGCACGCGCAGGGCGTGGCCGTCTTCGTGGACAACACCTTCGGAGCCGGGGGGTACTACTGCCAGCCGCTGCGGCACGGGGCCGACGTGGTGCTGCACTCGGCGAGCAAGTGGATCGGCGGGCACGGCAACGGCATCGGCGGGATCATCGTGGACGGGGGGACCTTCGACTGGGGCAACGGGCGCTACCCCCTCTTCACCGAACCCAGCCCGGGCTACCACGGCCTGAACTTCTGGGAGACGTTCGGCACGGGCAACGCGCTGGGGCTGCCCAACGTCGCCTTTATCACCCGCGCCCGCACCGAGGGGTTGCGGGACCTGGGGCCGACCCTGGCACCGCAACAGGCGTGGCAGTTCCTGCAAGGGGTGGAGACGCTCTCCCTGCGGGCCGAGCGGCACGCCCAGAACGCGCTCGCGCTGGCCTCCTGGCTGAGTGCCCACCCGGACGTGGCGCGGGTGACCTACCCCGGCCTCTCCAACCACCCCCACCACGACCGGGCGCAGGCGTACCTGCCGCGCGGGGCGGGCGCGGTGCTGACCTTCGAGCTGCGGGGGGGCCGCGAGGCGGGCGAGGCGTTTATCCGCTCGGTGCGGCTGGCGCAGCATGTGGCGAACGTGGGCGACACCCGCACACTGGTGATTCACCCGGCGAGCACGACCCACTCGCAGCTCGATGAGGTGACCCAGACAGCGGCGGGCGTGACGCCGGGGCTGGTGCGGGTGTCGGTGGGGATCGAGCACCTCGGGGACATTCAGGAGGATTTCGCGCAGGCGCTCGCCGCCGCGCTGGTGGGGGCGTGACGGCGGCGGCGCGGCCCTCCCCTCCTGGCCCGCCGCCCGCCCCGCCGGAGCAGACCGGGCGTCAGACCGCCCTCCTCTTCCGGGACGCGCCGCTGCTGCTGGACTGCGGGCAGGCGGTGTCGGACGTGCGGGTCGCCTATCACACCCACGGCACGCCCTCCGAGCACGCCGTCCTCGTGCTGCACGCGCTGACGGGCACGAGCGCCGTCCACGAGTGGTGGCCGGACTTTCTGGGGCCGGGGCGACCGCTGGACCCCACGCGGGATTACGTCGTGTGCGCGAACGTGCTGGGGGGCTGCGCGGGGACGACGGGTCCGGCCGAGTTGCCGCGCGTGAACGGGGAGGACCCGCCCCTCACCCTGCGGGACATGGCGCGGGCAGGCCGGGCGCTGCTGGAGCATCTCGGGGTGCGGCGGGTGTCGCTGGTGGGCGCGAGCATGGGCGGGATGCTGGCCTACGCGTGGCTGCTGGAATGTCCCGATCTGGTCGAGCGGGCGGTGATCGTGGCGGCCCCGGCACGGCACTCGCCGTGGGCAGTGGGGCTGAACACGGCGGCGCGGGCGGCCATTCGCGCGGCGCCCGGCGGCGAGGGGCTGAAGGCGGCGCGGATGGTCGCCACCCTGAGCTACCGCAGCCCCGAGAGCTTCGCCCGCACCCAGCCCGGCTGGGGCACCCGTCGCCCCGGCACCGCCGACATCACGACCTATCTGGAGCATCAGGGCGAGCGGCTGGCGGCCCGCTTCGACGAACGGAGCTACCTCGCGCTCACCGGGGCGATGGACCGTTTCCAGCCGACAGACGCGGAGGTGCGGTCCATCCGGGTGCCCGTGCTGGTGGTCGGCATCTCCAGCGACCGGCTGTATCCGCCCGGCGAGGTGCAGGCTTACGCTGAGACGCTGCCCTGCGGCGAGTACCGGGAACTGCACAGCCCGCACGGCCACGACGCCTTCCTGATGGACCCGGGAGAGTTGCCGCAGTGGGTGAGTGGCTTTTTGCGCGGGGCCCGTTGACCCCCAGGGACCCCCGCTGGCTTCAGCGTTGGTCAAGTGTTTTCTCAGAAGCTGGGCCGGGGGTGGCAGTCCGGCGCCGGGCCCGTTAGCGTCGGGGGGCCATGACCACGGCCTTTCAAACCATCGAGGCCATCGGGCTGGTGCTGCTGACGATGTACCTGACCTACTCGCTGTGTGCCCTGCTGGCGCAGCCCCGGCGGGTCCCGCCGCGCCGGGCGCCCGTCCGCTTTACCTTCGTCGTCCCGGCGCTCAACGAGGCGGCGGTGATCGGGGCGACCCTGCGGAACCTGCGGGCGGCGGCCCCGGACGCGCGGCTGGTCGTGATCGACGACGGCGGCGACGACGGCACGGCGGCCCAGGTCGAAGCCGCCGCACAGGCCGATCCCGGCGTGCTGCTGCTGCGCCGGGTGCTCCCGCAGGCCCGCACCGGCAAGGGCGAGGCGCTGAACTGGGGGGTCGCCCAGCTGCTGCGCCGGGACCTGCTGCCCGGGGCACCGCTGGAGGAACAGGTGCTGGTCGTCTTCGACGCGGACGGGCGGCTGGACGCCGGACTGCTGGACGAGGCGGCGCGGGTCTTCGCCGACCCCGACGTGATGGCCGCGCAGGCCCGCATCCGGGTGCGCCAGAGCGGGGGCGGGGCGCGGGGGTGGCGCGGGGCGCTGGGGCGACTGCTGCTGCTGCAACAGGACCTGGAGTTCTACATCGTGCGGCACATCCAGCTGCTGCGCCAGCGGGCCTGGACGGTGGGGCTGGGCGGCAACGGGCAGTTCATGCGGCTGTCCTACCTGGCCGGGCGGCTCGGTCAGGGGCGGGACCCCTGGCCCCCGGTGCTGCTGGAGGACTTTGCCAGCGGGCTGGAGGTGCGGCTCGCCAGTCCCCGGCACCGCCTCGTCTTTCTGGAGTCGGGAGTCACCCAGCAGGGCCTGACCGATGTGAGGCGCTTCGTGCGGCAGCGGGCGCGGTGGACCCACGGCAACCTGCAATGTTTTCCGAACCTGCCGCGCATCTGGCGCACGCCGATGCCGCTGGGGGCGCGGCTGGACCTGACCTACTTCCTGGCGCAGCCGTGGCTCAACCTGCTGACGCTGGGGCTGCTGGTGTACTACC
This sequence comes from Deinococcus rhizophilus, assembly GCF_030271215.1. GTDB lineage: Bacteria > Deinococcota > Deinococci > Deinococcales > Deinococcaceae > Deinococcus > Deinococcus rhizophilus. The sequence goes on from NZ_JASNGB010000168.1 coordinate 6,345, forward strand.
CCGCCCGCGCCGTGGGCCGCCTGCTGACCGGCGAGGTGAACTGGGCGCTCACGGCGGCACTGACCCTGCCCGGCCTGATCCTGCCGCTGGCCTGGGTCTTTCTGTACAGCCGCGAGAACCGGCTGGGGCTGCGGCAGGCCGCCTTCGCCGCCGCCGGACTGCCCGTCTACACCCTCATCATGATGATGAGCGTGCCCCTGGCCTTCCGCAATTTCCTGCGCGGCGAGCACGGCTGGGCCAAGACGGCGCGGCACGCGGAGGCGTGAGCGCAGGGGGCGATTCCCTCCTCCTCAGGGCTCGCGCAGCAGCTCGGCCAGGCGGTCGGCCGTGTGGGTCAGGGTGTGGCGCGAGAGGACATGCGCCCGCGCCGCCGCCCCGAACTCGCGGGCGCGGTGGGG
>NZ_JASNGB010000169.1 GCF_030271215.1 Deinococcus rhizophilus
CGGCGCGAGGTGCCGCACGGTCTCGCCGCCCACGGTGCCCGTCGCGCCCATCACGAGGACCGGGCCGGGCCAGCCTCCCGGTGCGGGCAGGGGCGCGGGCTCTGGCCCCATCAGTGGCTCACCGCCGGGGCCTGCCGCACCCAGCGGCCCTCCTCCAGCTCGCGCAGCATGAAGTCGGCCACGCTGGTCCGCGAGACGAAGGTGCCGATGTCGCCGACCATGCCCACCCTGAGCGGTTGAAGCGGCCCGCCTCCCAGCCGGGGCACGCGCACGACCGTCCAGTCCAGCGGACTCGCGGTGACGGCCGCCACGTGCGCCTCCGAGTCGCGCAGCACGTCCGGCTGCAGGGTCGCCAGCGCCCGGCGAATCAGGCGGTCGCTCAGTTTGGGACGGTCACCGGGCTGCCGCACCCCCGCGCCCGTCAGGGTGATCAGCCGCGAGAGGCCCAGCCCCGGCATCACGGCGACGAGGTGCGCCGCCGCCTGCGCCATCACGCCCGCCCCGTCGCCGCGCACCGGCCCGAGGGTGCTCAGGACCGCGCCGGCTCCCTCCAGCAGCCGGAACACGTCGTCGGCGTTGCGGGCGTCGCCGCGTACCGGGGTCAGGGCCCCGTCCCGGCGGTGCAGCCACTCGGGGTCGCGGGCCAGGACCCGCAGCGCGTGGCCCTGGGCGAGGGCGCGGTCGATCAGCACCCGGCCGGTGCGCCCCGTGCCGCCCAGCAGGGCCAGGACCGTATCTGGAAGTTCAGCCGTCATACCCTCCACGGTAGGGGGCGCTTCACCCCGCCGGAAGGGGGCGGCAAGGTGAAACCCAGTACCCTCCGGGAAACCAGCAGGCCGAATCAGCAGGCCAACCCAGCATCCCCAGGAGGACCCATGAAATACGGCAACGCGGCAGTCCGGCGCCCCGAATGCGGGGTCGAGCGCACGATGGACGTGCTGGGAGGACGGTGGACCACCCTGATCGTGCGGGAACTGCTGGGCGGCAAGAGGCGTTTCAGCGAGTTGCGCCGCGCCCTGCAAGGCATCTCCCCCAAGACGCTGACCGCCCGGCTGCGCGACCTCGAGGGGCGGGAGGTGCTGACCCGCACGGTCTACGCCGAGGTGCCGCCCCGGGTGGAATACACCCTGACCCCGCGCGGCGAGGCGCTGGGCGAGATCATCGCCGCGATGGCCCGCTGGGGAAGCGCCCCGGACCCCGGCGAGCAGACGGACTCCGGCGAGCAGGCCGCGAGCGGGCTGGACCTCACTCCAGAATGACGGGCGACTTGGGCCACGCGAACCAGAAGGTCGCCCCCTGGTCCGGCTTGCCCTCGGCCCAGACGCGCCCACCAAAGCGCTCGCACAGCCGCCGCACGGTGACCAGCCCGATCCCGGTGCCCTCGTAGGAGCGCGAGGGATGCAGGCGGCCGAACAGCTGGAAGAGGCGGTCTTTCTGGCGCATGTTGAAGCCCGCGCCGTTGTCCTCCACGCCGATGTGGTACTCGCTCTCCGTCTCGCGCACCCGCACGTGGATGCGGGCGATCTCGCGGGTCCTGGTGTACTTCAGGGCGTTGGAGAGGTACTCGCCCAGCATCACGGCCAGCGCCTGACTGTCTCCCTGCACGGTGGGCAGGGGGTCGTGGGTGACGTGAACGTGGCGGTCGGCGAAGCTGGGCTGAAGCCCCTTGAGCACCTCTCCCAGCACCCGCCCGAGGTCCACCCGCCGCAGGGCCAGGCGCATCCGGCGCATCTGGAGGTAGCCCCCCACCGAACCCGTCAGCGCCACGATCTGCTGCACGGCCCGCTCGCTCTGGAGCAGGGGCCGCGCCACCTCCTCCGGAATCCCGTCTCCCAGGGCACGCCGGGTCAGGCTCAGGTAGTTCATCGCCCGCGCGAGCGGAAGCTGAAGCTGCTGCATGACCACCGTGACCACGCCTTCGAGTTCCTGCTGGGTGGCCCGCAAGCGGGTGGACCCGGCCTGCAGCCGCTCCTCCTGGCTGGCCGTCAGGTCCAGCAGGCTGCGGTGCGCCTGCTTGTAGGGGGTGATGTCGGTCAGGATCAGCCGCAGCGGCCCCGGCGCACCTCCCGGCTGCTGGGCACCCAGGCTCAGCAGCACGTCCAGCACGGTGCCGTCGGCGTGCAGCACCTGTCCCTCGGCCTGGACCCGCGCCGCCGCGCCAGCCGCCTGACCCAGCAGCCAGCTGAAGGTGCCCTGGGTGTCCGGTGTCAGCAGCCGTGCGAACGGCCGCCCCCGCAGCGCCCCGGCCCCGTGGCCCAGCAGGGCGCAGGCGGCTGCATTGGCTTCCTGCACCCGGCCCTGCGAACTGAGAAGGAGATAGGCCGCCGGGGCCTCGCTGAACAGCGCCAGGGAATACAGCTCCTTCTGAGGATCGGTTGTCGGGTCATGAGCCATCGCCCCCGTAGCCTAGTGAACGGGCGGCGCGGCGCGGAGCAGAGTGGCCTCGACAGCTGGACAGGCCGTACAGGCTTCTCTCACCCGGCGTACATCATGTGAGAGCGTTGAGGGCCGTATTAGACGCAATCCCTCCACATCGAAGGGTTCGGGAGGCCAGGTTCTGTGACACAGACAGGGAGCGCGGGCCTGTGCCTCTCATCACGGGCTCATCACACGTGACAACGGTGTGACCCGGCGCGGCCTAGAACCCTCCTTGCATGTTCAGGAGTGCCGCTCATCCGGGCTGGCTCCAGTCTCTCTCTCTTCCTCACCCCCACTTCCTCACCCCACTTCCTCATCCCCCACTCTTCACCCCCCACAGAAAGGAGTTGATATGGCCCTCTTCGGCGACCTGCAAGACCACGCGCTGACCGACCTGCTCAAGGTGCTGGCCGTCCAGACGGGCACCCTGTACTTTCACGAGGCTTACCAGGGCCGCACCCTGGAACTGACGCTGACGCGGGGCCAGCTCCGCGCCCTGTACCTCGACGGTTTCCCGGTGATGGACAGCGAGCGGGCGCAGGAGATCTTGCGGGATCTCGGCACGCGGGGCCGGGGCGCGTTCGAGTTCCAGCGCCGCGAACACGCCGCCGGGGCCCTGCGGTTCTACGACCTGCCGCTGGGAGGCGTGCTGGACGCCGGGACGGGCGTCACCGCCGAGCACCTGCCGCACGCCGACACCCGCTTCGTGACGGCGCCGGGCACCCCGTCCGTTCCCGCGCCGCTGGCCGGGACATGGGCCGTGCTGCGCCCCGCGCTGGAGTCGGGGGCGAGCGCCGCCGAGCTGACCCGGCAGGTGGGCTGGAGCGAGCAGGACCTGCGGGTGGCCCTGTACCGCTTGCGGGGAGCCAGTCTGATCACGCCGCTGCGGGCCGCCGCACCGGGAGCCGCTGCCGCCGTGAACATCGCGCCCGTCCCCCCTGCGCCTGCGCCTGCGTCGGCACCGCTGGTGCAGCGGCTGCTGGGCGCCCTGCGCCGTCTGGGCGGGGGGGCACGGGCATGAGCACGGGCATGACCGCGTTCCCGACGGCCCTGCCCCCCCAGGCTCCCCTCAAGCTCGTGGTGTCCGGCCCGGTCGGGGCGGGCAAGACCACCTTCGTGCAGACGCTCTCGCAAACGCCCGTCGTCGCCACCGAGGCCGAGGCCAGCGAGGACATCGGCAAGACGAACACCACCGTCGCCTTCGACTTCGGCACCCTGCATCTGGACGGTCAGGAACTGCACCTCTACGGCACCCCCGGCCAGGACCGCTTCAGCTTCATGTGGGAGGTGCTGTGCGAGGGCGCCCTGGGACTGGTGCTGCTCGTCGCCGGGGACCGCCCGCAGGACTTCGCCCACGCCCGGGGCATCCTCGATTTCATCACCAGCCGCATCCCGGTGCCCTTCCTCGTCGGCGTGACCCGGCAGGATCAGGACCGCGTGTGGGACCCCGCCGACGTGGCGCTGTACTTCGGGCTGCCCCAGGAACAGGTCGTCGGACTGAACGCCACCGACCCGGCCCAGGCCCGCGAGGTGCTGGCCCACCTCCTCGAACTCACCCTCTCTCCTCAGCCCGCACTCGGCTGAGCGCCCCCTCCACAGGAGTCCACCATGACCGCGATTCTCAGCAAGCAAGACCGCCTCAACGCTTCTTTGACCAACCTCCGCACCTCCATGCCCGAACTGCGCGGCGCCCTGGTCGCCACCGTGGACGGCCTGCCCATCGCGCAGGCCATGAGCGACGGCACGGACGCCAACCGCGTCGCCGCGATGGCCGCGACCGCCCTGGGTCTGGGCAAGCGCATCAACGACACCCTGGGCTCGGGCCAGCTCACCGACATGAGCGTGGGCGGCGCACAGGGACAGGTCTACATCTACGCGGCAGGCACCAAGGGCGTGCTGGCGGTCGTGACGCCTCCCGGCATGAACCTCGGGCTGCTGCACATGGAAGCCCGCGACACCGCGCAGGACGTCGCCAGCATCCTCTAAGCCTCCCCGAGGCCCCGATGGCCCCTCCCTCCACCTCCCTCAGCGACCTGCTCAGGACCCTTTATCCCAGGAGAACTCCCATGACCGCGACTGCTTCCCAGACCGCCACCCAGCCCCTGCGCCCCCTTGTCGGGGACTTCAACTCCATCGTCTGCTTCAAGGCCGTGATCGTCGGGGTCGAGGACACCCTCGGCGAGGACGGCGCCGCCGTGGTCTTTACCCGTGCGGGCAAGGTGCGCGGCCGTGACCTCGCCGCTGAACTCGGCGTGGCGGGCAGCAACGTGCCGGTCGAGCAGATCGCGCCCCTGCTGGACGCCGCCATCGGCAAGAACGGCACCTGCCTGGCCGCCGTCACCCGGTCCTACCAGCAGGGCGAGGACATCGTGATCGAGACCCAGGACACGGCCTGCTCGGCGGGCGAGCCCATGGGCAGCGACCGCAAATGCACCTTCACGCTGGGGGCCGTCTGGGGCGCTCTGGAAGCGATCACCGGCCAGACCTACCTCGGCGAGCACACCGAGAGCGTGCTGCGCGGCGGAAGCTGCGACAAGTTCGTCTTCTCCCCGCTCTGATCCCGCCCGGCCTCCTCCCGCCTCCCCTGACCGGGGACCGTGGGAGGGGGCATTTTGCTGCCCCACCGCTTGCCCCACCCCTCCACTCGAAAGGTTTTTTTCCCATGCCGCTGTGCCCGACTGCCCCCCGGTACGCCCACCCCCGTCACGCCGCCCCGCCGCCCTCGCCGCACGAGCATGGGACAGAATTACGGCCCCCGGGGGACAGCACCCCAGGTGCCTCCATGCTGCCCCATGCTCCTGTCCCATGCACTCGCTCTGCTGCGCAGCTTTGCAAGTCTGCCGGGCCAACGAATGCGGAACGGCAGCGCATTCTTACGGCACATGCTCTGGAGCGCCCCGGCTGGCGGTGCCGCGCCTACCGGGAGGTGATCGGCCGCGCCATCGGCTGGCCGCCCACGGCGCACTCGGGGCGGGTGGCGTGTCTGGCGGGCGCCGTGGCCCGCGACCTGGGGCTGAGCCCGGCACAGATCCGGGAAGCGTACCTCGCCGGGCTGCTGCACGACAGCGGCAAGCTGCTCGTCTCCGGGCGGGTGCGGCGCAAGGCGGGAGCGCTGGGGCCCCGCGAGTGGCGGCAGATGCAGCGCCACCCGGTCTACAGCGCCCGGCTCTCGCGGCTGGTGCCCGGCGTGCCGGTGGTCGTCTGGCACGCGGTGCGCCACCACCACGAGCGGCTCGACGGCACCGGCTACCCGGACCGCCTTGCCGGGGACGCCGTGCCGCTGCTGGCCCGTATCCTGGCCGCCTGCGACGTGTACGACGCCCTGAGTTCGCCCCGCTCCTACAAGGCCGCGTGGCCCGCAGACGCCGTGTGGACCGAACTCGCCGCCGGGACCGGACGCCACTTCGACCCGGAGGTGGTGGCTGCCCTGAGACGCTGCGTGCCGGAGGGGGGGGCGTTGCAGGCGTAGCGGAGTTGACGGAGCAGGCGTAGCGAAGTTGACGGAGGAGGACCCCTCCAGCCCGCGCCTACGCCCGGAACAGCCGCCCCAGCACCCCCCAGTAGTCGCCCGGCACCAGCCGCGCGAGCAGGTCCACGGCGCGGGCGTCGCTTCCGACCAGCACGCGGGGGGCGCGGCGTTCGGTGGCCCGCAGGATGATCCCGGCGGCCTGCTCAGGCGGCAGCCGCAGCAACCGGTCCTGGGCGCGGCGCCCCGCCTCGATCTCGGCGGGGCTGACGCCGGGAGCGGCCTCGGCGTGGCGGGCGATGTTCGTGCGGATGCCGCCGGGATGCACCACCGTCACCCCGATTCCGTGGGGCGCGAGTTCGTGGCGCAGCGCCTCCGAGAAGCCGCGCACCGCGAACTTGCTCGCGCTGTAGGCCGCCTGCCCCGGCGGGCCGATGATCCCGTAGAGGCTCGACAGGTTCACGATCTGCCCCCCCAGCGACGAGCGCAGCGCGGGAAGCAGTGCCCGGCACAGGGCCACCGTCGCCCCGAAGTTGACGGCCAGCACGCGGCCAAACTGCTCCGGCGTGACCTGCTCGAAGGTGCCGCCGAGCGCGACGCCCGCGTTGTTGACCAGCAGGGTGACCCGGCCGTGTGCCCGCAGCACCTCGTCCGCCAGGCCAGGGATGCCCCCGGTGTGGGCGAGGTCGCAGGTGTGGGCGGTGACCCGCAGGGCCGGACAGCGGGCGCCTATGGCCGCCGCCACCCGTTCCAGCCCCGGCCCGTCGCGGTCGATCAGGGCGAGGTGGCTGCCCCGCGCCGCCAGCCCGTGCGCGAGGGCTTGCCCGATGCCGCTC